>NZ_JBIUCP010000014.1:0-73742 GCF_044538765.1 Acinetobacter sp. ABJ-A23_2 | reverse complement strand
TAATTACTCAAACTATTGATATAAAAAATGTTTTCCAATTTGCAATTTAAAAAAAGATTAAAAATAATACTTTTCACTTAAAAATTCATTTTTAAAAATAACTATATTTTTTTAACAGAAAGTTATATAGGCTATTTCCCCACTTTTATTTTGAAGTATATTTAAATATATTTTTCAATTTAACTTCATTATATTATTTATTGAATATTAATTTATTTGTTAAATCGTTAGATAATAAAAAGCCCATTTCAATAAATCAAAATGGGCTTTTACGAAGTCATTAACCTACAACTTCTTCCACTTTTGGTTTTGCTTTTACCAAATCAGCTTCATAAATCACATCATATTCTTCTAACTTTAAATGATGTAACCGCTCTCTAAGTTTTTTCAAAGACCACGGCCATGCAGCAAAGTTACGTCCATTGGCATCAAGGTAGTAACTTTTACATCCCCCACTATTGAAGACAGTGGTTTGCAGATGTTTTTGTACAAGCTCATTATGCTTTTTAATTACTTCTGATTTCACTGAAAGCTTAGCAATACCTTTTGCCTTCATTTGTAGCAAACCATCAACAATATATTGCAGTTGTGCTTCAGCAAGGCCAATAAATGAGTCATAAACCAAAACATTTGGCCCTAGCATAAGAAATGCATTCGGTACATTTTCAATGTTGGTTCCTAAGTAGGCTTCTGGTGATGAGTCTTTCCAAAGCTCAGCTAGGCATTCCCCTTTTTCGTTATGTACCCGTTTACCAATTGGTGGGTGAGATACTTCAAATCCAGTGCCCCAAATAATGACATCGACTTCGTGGCGTTCTCCATTGGCAGCAATCACAGTATTGCCTTCGACCTTCACTAAACCATGTGGAATAAGTGTAGTGTTGGGTGCCTGTAAAGCTGGATAGTAGTTATTGGCAAATAAAATACGTTTACAACCAATATCAAAATTAGGCGTTACGTTTTGACGTAAAACTGGATCTTTAATTTGTAACTTTAACAGTTGTTTCGCAGCAAAATTGACAGGCTTTAAAGCTTTTGGATTGCGTAAGCCAAAATTAATGACATTTAAAGTACCCGCTACAGTTTGTCGCCAAGTGACTTGAATTTTTGGATATTTCGCAATGATTGATTTACTCAACTCACCCAAGTCGGTATCTGGTTTTGGCAGTACCCAAGGTGCTGTACGTTGGAACACAAACAACTCTTTGGCTTTAGGTTGAATTTGTGGCACAAATTGGATGGCAGATGCCCCCGTACCAATTACGGCAATACGTTTTCCAGTAAGGTCGTAGTCATGGTTCCACTTCGCTGAATGGAACATTTCACCTGTAAAGGTATCTAAGCCCTCAAGACGTGGTATCTGTGCTTCAGTAATTGGACCAGTAGCAAATAGAACTGTTTTAGCAATATACAAACCAGAGCTCGTCTCTAGTTTCCATACATTTTTTAGGTTGTCCCATTCTGCTTTTAATAGTTCGGTATTGAACTCGATTAAGGACTCAATATCAAAATCACGGCTTACATCTTCTAAGTAACTTAAAATTTCCGGTTGGCGTGCAAATAAGTGACTCCATTTCGCACTTGGTGCAAAGGAGTAAGAATACAAAGCTGAAGGTACATCACAGCCACAACCCGGATAGGTATTTTCACGCCAAGTACCACCGACGCGGCTCGCTTTTTCAATAATTTTAAAATTGGTTAAGCCTGCTTCATTTAGCTTGATTGCTGCAGCTAAGCCAGAAATACCTGCACCGACAATAAAAGTGTCATAAATATGTGCAACTTCTTGGGTTTTACGTGTACGTGTATTTGTTCTAGGTTTCGTGACCATAATTTTTCTGCCTATACAAAATTTTATTTAAATAGCTGATACGAAAGCCCAAGGAACTTTGCATATAGCGTTGGAGACGTTCTTTTCATAAGCCAGAATAATTTGGCGTCGATCTGTGGCGTGGTATAGAGCTGCCCTCGATCTAATCGATTCAATGTTAAAGTCGCAACTGCTTCACTGGTGGTCATGGCATAGTTCATGAGTGTATGGTCTGCAAGTTTTGAATAGCGCCCCGGAATCCGACCATTTTTAATGATATTGGTAGGCACCAAAGTCGGGCACAGCACATTCACTTTAATATTGAATTTGCGAAGCTCAGCTGAAAGCGTTTCTGATAATGCCAATACACCGGCTTTCGTTACGTTATAGACACTCATTTCAGGTGCTGCGGTATAAGACGCCGCAGAAGCGACATTAATAATTGCACCGTAACCTAGTTTTTTAAACTTTGGCACAAATGCATGACAACCATGAATAACACCCCATAGGTTTACATGCATACACCACTTCCAGTCCTCCAAACTCATTTCATCAAATTTACCGCCTAAACCTACGCCCGCATTATTAATGATGAGTGTTACCGGATGTTCTAATAACTGTTCTGCTTGATCAGCCAAAGCCTGTACTTGTTCTGCTTGTCCAACATCGCACTGGACAGCAAATGCTTTTTGTCCAAGCTGTTCAATTAACTTTACGGTTTCTTCAGCAGTTTCTAAATTAATATCCGCACATACCACGTTGCCACCGCGTTTTGCCAGTTCAAGTGCAAAGCTACGACCAATTCCACTGCCTGCCCCAGTCACAACAGCATATGCATTTCGACTCGGCTGATCTTTCTTACCAAATAGAATCATAGTAAATCCTAAAAAATTTTAGGGAGACGGCAGTAATTTGGGTATTACTGCCGTGACCAACAGCTTTATGAAACTGCACGAACTGGTGGAGTAAATTCCTTCACAAAGTAAGGTGCAATCGCACCGCCCTCGTTCAGTAATTTGTTTTTGTAGTACTCAAGGTATTGAGTCGTATCATGGTCATTTGGATGGAAGTTAGGACGTAAGTAATCAAAAATCTGGCCAATGGTGCTGCCAAATACGCCATCTTTTGGACTAAAAATTAAGTTGACGCCACGACGTGCATCTTTCCAGAATTTTCTGGTTAACAGTTCTTTTGGCTTACGCAGTACGGGTACCAATAAAGTTGCGGTTGGAATAAGCCCTAAAATGGTGATGAAAGCCATTAAAAAGCCGGTTGCACGCAATGGATAGTTACCGTTCAAAATCTGATAGACATCATAAGCAATGTCTTTATGCTCAGATTCTTCAAGCATATGCCACATCCATAACGCACGGCTTTTCGCATCATCGGTATAATAAAAATTCTTTTCATGCTTCATCATGTATTCGGCAAGTACTGCCGTAAAGTGCTCAATACCCGCCATAAGTGAAAGCTTTAATGGCTGCGGGAATTTTAAAAATACATATTTAAAGAAGTTTTCGCCCAAGAAACGATACAAATCGACCGGATATTCCAGCTCTTTAATTGCATCATTAAACTCATTATGCAATTTTGAATGAATAGCTTCTTGGCCAATGAGGGAAGTCACACGCTGTTTTAAAATCGGATCTTGAATAAATTCACGGTGGTGACGCGCTGTTTCAATCACCAGATCTTCACCATAGGTCAAGAAAACCGAAAGCGTGGCAAAGAACAAAGTTGCAAACTGGTTGTTGACGTAAAACTCGATATCAATTTCTTTGCCATCAAACCCGATATTTAGATGACGGATTGGGATAGATCCTTTATTTGAAAAGTCTATCTTTTGATACTGAGCTATAACTGATTTAGGAGAAATAACATTTCGGATAGCTTGAGCGACCATTTTCGACACCCTATAAAATTTGTTAAATACAAGGCAGCGTCGAATCAAACAGTTAAAGTTGTCTTTAGATTATTTCTTGCAATCTTTAACTGCTCTAGAACAAAAATTTGCTCGAATACATCTGCCTTGCCATGTTTTATGAACTTAAATATTGTTAAGTTCACCAAATCAGATTAAATAGTGCGCTTGATATAACTCTCGAACAAGGACAAAAAAAGCCAACCCACATTGAAACTTTTTGCCAACTTAAATATTTTTGATAATTTCAAATAACTTATATAACCTACTATTATTCATAATGATTTAAATAAAAGACATTTGTCCTAAAATGATAAAAATATGGCTTTAAAAGATAACAAATGAAATATTATGCCTGCTTCGATAGAAATCTTATTTCAATATTTCAGCGTTCCAAAAATCACACTAAGCTTTCTATTTTCAGAGCTTTATTGCACAAATGAAAACGATAAACTGCATTCAGAGAAAAAAATTGAATGAGGATAATAAATCATGTTTGATATGCGTTTATCTCATGAGCGTGGTGCAGCACATCATGGCTGGTTACAGTCAAAACACACGTTTTCATTTGCAAATTATTGGGACCCGAAACAAGTAGGCTTTTCAGATTTGCTTGTGATTAATGACGATACTGTTGCTCCATCGAAAGGCTTTGGTACTCACCCTCACCGCAACATGGAAATTATTTCTTATGTGCTTGAAGGTGCGTTAGAACATAAAGATTCAATGGGTACAGGTTCAGTTATTGTACCTGGTGATATTCAGTTAATGAGTGCAGGCCGTGGTGTTGCTCATAGTGAATTTAACCACTCTGCACAAGAAAATGTGCACTTCTTGCAAATTTGGGTTGTTCCAAACGAAGTGAATACCACACCGGGCTATCAACAATTGCATATTTCCGAGGAAGACAAACGCGGTAAATTGCACTTGATGATTTCACCAAAAGGTGGTGAAAAAACTTTATCGATCAAGCAAGACATTAATATTTATTCAGGTCTTTTTGATGGTGAAGAAACAGCAGAGTTTGCAATTCCAGATGGACGCTATGTTTACCTTCATGTGGCAAAAGGCCGTATTGATGTAAACGGTAAAACCTTTAACACAGGTGATGCTGCGCGTATTCGTGATGGAGGCAAGTTATCATTTACCAATGGTGACAACGCTGAGATTCTGATTTTTGATATGCGTCCAGAAGAAGTTCCAACCATGCCATAATCAACAAAACACCTGCGTAGAGATATACGCAGGTGTTTTTTTATGTACATTAATCATCAAAAACTTACGACTGGTCTTCGGATTTTGCCATTTCAGTATTGATATAGCTCATGATCATAGTAGTTAGCCCCTGCACCATTTCATCAAAACTAATAAATGGGTTGGGTAAAATCAGATGCCTTGCTACGTTAAAAATACCGCTATTAATACAAATATAAGTAATGACAGGTAAATTATTAATTTTTAGATATTTAGGATTATGCATCATATACTTCATGATGACTTCCATTAAAGCCTGTTCAATTTTTGGAATATATTTGTCGTATTGCAACTCACCTGCATAACGTAAAACGGTTAAGTAACGGTCATTATTTTTCTTTAATAAATCACTAAAAGTATAAAAGATCATTTCGATAACAGGCTCTAACTCCAACTCTAAAATTGTAGGAGTTAGCTCTTTAATCATGTCGAGAATTTCACTCACAAAGTAGTGATTCATCGCATCATAAATTTCTTCTTTATTTTTAAAATACTCATAAAGTGACCCTACACTCACCCCTGCAATTTCTGCAATATGACGTGTAGTGGTACCACTTGGTCCATGCAATGCTACAGCAATAAAACCTGCTTCAATAATAGTATCGACAGTAACTTTGGCTCGTGCCTGACGGGGTTTTCGCGTAGACATATTTTCTTATAAATAATCCGAACATAAGCTCAGATTAGCATGTAATTTACCCCTACTCTAATAAAAAAACAAAATCCGAATACTTGTCAAATTTCATGAAGTAATTTCTTTAGAGGTATGGCTAAACATAGTTGTGAGTTCTTTTATTAGTAGGCACTTATTTTTAAAACAAAATAAAATATATAAATAAAAATCAATATATTAATAAATTATAAAACTAGTTTTTTATTTTATTCGTACATTGGCGTTGAGCTTAAATAACTTGAAAAGTTACCCGAATTGAATCCGAACATAAACTCAGATTAACATGAAAAAATCTAAAAAGAGGTTGATTCGTTTTACCAAGTTCGCCTCTTTTTCCGTTATTCAGTCAAATAATCAAACAAATAACGGAGCAACATCACCGTACTCAGTAAGCAGAGAAAACTGCTTTTTGAAAATGGAATTTACAGTGCTCTGTTGAAAGTCAAAGCTTTTTGGTTTTCAGCAACATCGCACTATCATTGATTGATCTGAAGGTATCGCCATGATCTCGACCACAGTTAAAAAATCACTAAACAAAATTAAATTTTACCGTGAAATCGAGTTACCAGATTTTGCCAGCAAAAAGTCCATTCCAATCCGTCATTTAAATATCGGATTTGAAGGTAAAGAGATTGATGTCGAATTCTATATGAACAATCAATTTGCCACGATGTTTTTTGCGACGCTTTCAGTATTTCTAACCTATGGTGAAGATTTGGTGATTGAAACTGCTCGTCATCACCGTGAATTTATTCAACACCCAGTTTTAAAACAGCGTGTTACTTCATTGATTGGACAAGAAGCAATTCACTCTAAACTGCACAATGAATATAACGATGCACTTAAAGATGTTGAATACCCTGTCGATTTATATCGTTTCTTGGGTGAGAACTTCTTTAAATATGTATTTTTAAAATTCCCACAACCACTGAAATTATCAATGATGGCTGGTATTGAGCATTTTACGGCTGTACTTGCTGAATACATGATGAAGCACGAAAAGAATTTTTACTATTCGGATGATGCGAAAAGCCGTGCGTTATGGATGTGGCATATGCTTGAAGAATCTGAGCATAAAGATATTGCCTATGATGTTTATCAATTACTGAATGGTAGCTACCCATTACGAGCTTCTGGCTTCTTCTTAGCTTTGTTCACTATTTTAGGTTTAATCCCAGCAACTACCTTGTTTATTCCGGTTTTAAGAAAACCACAGGAAATGTTGACTAGAAAATTCTGGAAAGATGCTCGCCGTGGTGTAGGACTTATTTTTGGTCCAAAAGATGGCGTATTTGGTAGCACCATTGGTCAAATTCTTGACTACTTACGCCCTGATTTCCACCCAAATGATCATGATACGACTGAATATCTTGAGTATTACAAACAGAAATTACTAAGCGAAGGCGGTGCAATTGCACCTTACTTTGTGAAGGAATTTACCCCTCCTGTACGCATGTCTTAATTGGCTTGTAACCAGTCACTCAATGGCTGGTTTTCCTTAAATCTATTTCGGGATGAATCATGATTTTATTTGGCAAAAAGAAAGTTAAACCAAGCCAAAAAGCTTATGCCGTTGTGACTGGCGCAGGCAGTGGAATTGGACGGAGTTTTGCAATTGAACTGGCAAAACGTGGTGGTAGCGTAGTGTGTGCAGATATTAATTTAGAAGCCGCAGAAGAAACAGTAAAGCTTCTTGAACAAGAAGGCGCAAAAGCTTTTGCCATGCGCTGCGATGTGGGCAATGCAGAGCAAGTGAACCACCTAGCTGAAACTGCTGAAATTTTACTTGGTCACCCTGTGACCCTTGTCATTAATAATGCGGGTGTGGGATTAGGCGGTAAGTTTGACGAACTCAGTCTAGAAGACTGGAACTGGGTCATGAATATTAACCTTTGGGGTGTTATTCATGGTTGCCATGCATTTGTACCAAAGTTCAAAAAACTAGGTTACGGCGCGATTATTAATGTAGCTTCTGCTGCATCGTACACGGCTGCTCCAGAAATGACTGCTTATAACGTAACGAAAGCGGGTGTTCGTGCGCTGTCTGAAACGCTTTCGGCCGAGCTTCGTAAATTCAATATTAAAGTCAATGTGCTCTGCCCGACTTTGGTACCCACCAATATCATTAAAAATGGTCGTATTCCGGGCCGTTATTCTAAGCTTGCAGACCATGCACTCATGAACTACGCACTCACCACAAGTGATGATGTCGCCAAACTCACACTTAACCGTCTTGATCAGGATGAGTTGTATACCATTCCTCAAATTGATGCGAAGTTATTCTGGCTCATGAAACGTGCATCTCCAAGCTTGTATAACAAGTTCCTTGGCACATCGTACAAATTATTTAAATAAGAAATTTATAGGTAGTACACATATGACTGCTCAAATGAAAACAAATGCATCAGCAAAAAAAGCTGTCAATTCACCTCACCATATTTTCGATACCTTTATTGTCGGTGCTGGCATTTCAGGTATTGCCGCTGCTATTCGCCTAGATCAAGTTGGGTATACCAATTATAAGATTATTGAAAAAGCAGCACGTGTAGGTGGAACATGGCGTGAGAACACCTACCCAGGTTGTGGGTGTGATGTACCTTCTGCTCTTTATTCTTACTCATTTGCACCAAGTGCAAAATGGAGCCACTTATTTGCACGTCAGCCGGAAATCTTAAGTTATCTGGAAGATGTTAGTAACGAGTTTAATATCACGTCTAAAATCGAATTTAACAACGAACTGCTGAATGCAGCATGGGATGACTCACGTCATGTATGGGTGCTTGATACCACTACTGGTCAATATCTATCTCGAACCGTTATTTTTGCCACAGGTCCAATTACCGAAGCTCAAATTCCACGACTTGAAGGCTTAGAAACATTTACAGGTGAAATGTTCCATTCAGCGAAATGGAATCATGATTATGACTTAACTGGTAAACGCATTGCCGTGATTGGTACGGGTGCATCTGCCATTCAGTTTGTGCCACAAATTCAACCTAAAGCAAAAGAGCTGTTTGTGTTCCAACGTACAGCTCCTTGGGTGCTGCCAAAACCAGATACAGACTTGGGCGAGTTTAGTAAATCAGTCATTGCTAAATATCCGGCTATTCAGGCGAGCTGGCGTAAAAGTGTAGCGTTAACACTGAATGCAATTAACTTTGGTTTACGTAACCCTCTTGCGCTAAAACCAGTAAATGTATTGGGTAAGCAATTACTTAAATTGCAAATTAATGACCCAGTGCTACGTAAAAACGTAACGCCGAACTTTGACATTGGTTGTAAACGTATTTTATTCGCTAACAACTACTACCCTGCACTACAAGCACCAAATACCACGCTTATTCCACATGGCTTAGTTAAAGTTGAAGGCAATACGGTGATTGCAGCTAATGGCGAACGCCATGAAGTTGATGTGATTATTTGGGGTACAGGTTTTGAAGTATCTCACCCACCAATCGGCAAACGTGTGTTTAATGAAAAAGGCCAACGTTTAAATGATTTGTGGAAAAACACTTCACCGGAAGCTTACTTAGGAACCAATATTGAAAATGTACCAAATGCATTCTTAGTGTTGGGACCAAACGTACTGGTTTATGACTCATTTATTGGTTTAGCAGAAGCACAGCTCGACTATATCGTAGATGGCTTATTGAAAATTAAAAACAAAGGAATTAGCAAGTTAAATGTTAAGGCTGATGTGATTAAAAAGCACAATGACTTAGTGCAAAAGCACTTACAAACAACTGTATTCAATAGTGGTGGCTGTAAGAGTTATTACCTTGACGCTAACGGTCGCAACTTTGCAGCATGGCCGTGGTCATTGAAAAAGCTTAAACAACGTTTGAAAAAACTAGATTTGAAGGATTATGAAGTTACATATCAAATGTCAAAGACACATTAATTTGTAAATTTGACCAAATCCGTTGTTATGAATGGGCAGTGTATTTTAGATTTTCATGAAATACACTGCCTTCTTCATTCAATCTTCAAGAAATAAAAGAACAGGTTAAAGATGAAAGAAGGTCAATCAAGTCGTACCGCCGAAGCTGCCGCTGCATTACGGGCCAATCATTTTCAAAATACAAAGAACCCTGTATTTTCAGATCCCTATGCTTTTGAACTAACCAGTAAAGGCTGGAAAAAACTGCTCTCTAGCCCACTGATTGTTAAGGTCATGAATTCTTCGGTGTTAAACCGCACCTTAGGTTTACTCACTGGGCAAGTGGTCGGTCGCTCTCGTTATGCCGAAGATTTACTTGGTCAGACAGTTCAACAAAATACTCAACAATATGTATTAGTGGGTGCTGGCCTAGACTCTTTTGCATTACGTGAGTCACACCATTACCCTGCTTTGAAAATTTTTGAAGTCGATCATCCTGATACTCAAGCGGCCAAACAAGCCAAGCTAAAAAAGTTAGGAAATATTCCTACTACCGTTGAGTTTGTCTCGATTAACTTTGAAAAAGAATCTATCTCTGAAGCGCTTGCCCGAAGTCGCTATGTACGAAAAGCTCCGGCTTTCTTTTCTTGGCTGGGCACCACTCATTATTTAAAGCCGGAAACTACGCTGCAAACTTTAAAAAGTATTGCTGAATTTGCTGCAAACGGCAGCGAAGTGGTACTCGACTATTCGACCGATTTTCAGGAATTAAAAGGTATTGAGCGACTCGGAAGTATGGGTGTTGCACAGTTTACCCATGTGCTGAAAGAACCTTTACTAGGTCAATTTAAACCTTCAGATTTACATCAGGCGGTTGAAAAAATGGGTTTTGAAGTAGTCGAAGACTTGTCTGGTAAAGCCATTACTGAACGATATTTTAATGCACGGACCGATGAAATTCGCCATACATCAGCGACGCGCTTATTGCATTTGCGTTTAAAGAAATAAAGTTACTTTGACTATTGGCTATTTAACCGCATGGCATGAGGTGTTTTCCCATGCCATCTTTTATAAGCATGAATAAAACTGGCAGGTTCGGCATAACCTAACCACTCGGCAATTTGCTCAACAGAAGCTTTTGGTAATGCCAAATATTGCTCAGCTAGAACTTGCCTTACTTCTTCACGAATCTGGATAAAAGTCATTCCTTCCGATGCCAAGTGACGGCGTAAAGTACGAACATTTAAATGCAAACGTTCAGCCACGATTTCCATAGAAGGCATTTCACCTCGCACAGTCATCAATTGCTGTTGTACTAAATTAATAAATTTCTTTTGAGTTTGACGCTTATCTAAAATTTGTCGACATTGTTCTTCTGCCGTATGTAGCACTAGCTCATTTGCCATTTGCAGCTTTTGATTAATTTTCTGTGCATCAAGCAGAACAAAACTTTTGCTAGAACCAAATTCAGGCATCACCCCAAATAATTTTTCATAAGCCTCTAAATTACTTGTAGGTTCAAAAGAAAAAGCCAAATATTGGCAAAAGTTATCTTGTACGAGGTCACGTTGCACCGTAATAAGAGCGGCAGCATCGCGTTCAATAATAAATTGCCTAACCGAAGATGGAATTCCTTCCTCTTCAATATCGACACGTGTTCCTGCATCAGTATCTGAAACTAAAAAACGGGTAAACGCAAAAGTGAGGGAGAAATAAGTGAGAGCTAAATCTAGTGCTTCACGAATGCTGGCACTACTCATCAGCGCCATACCCAATGGCCCAAATGTTGTGAAATGATAGCGTGTACCTACTTCTAAGCCCAACACTGGTCGGTCTGGAAACTGTGCAACCAGATTATGAATGAGCTGTAATTCCTGTTGCCCTGATACTACCATATTCGGGTCAAGCAACTGCTGTTGACTCAATCCTGTTCCATCTAAAATGGTCTGATAAGAAGCACCTGCTTCTACTGCAAAATCAGCCATGAGTCGAACACTATGTATGCTGCGTTCAAATGCCCAAGCGTACGTCACTGTACTTTCCAAAATGTCCTCGAATCACAATATTTTGTCCTCATCCATCCTCTAAATCAAGTTAATAAACGTCTATTCTGCATACAGGAAATTGCGATTCTTTCGCCCACTGTTTTTAAGGATTTAGAGCAGCCTATGTTTAATTCGTCGACTAATTCAAATAAAAATGTACGCATCGCCATCATTGGCACTGGCTTTGGTGGTCTAGGACTTGCCATTCGTCTCAAACAAGCAGGTTTTGAACAATTTACTCTATTTGAAAAAGCTGCCGATGTTGGCGGTGTCTGGCGTGACAACACGTATCCGGGTGCTGCATGCGACGTGCCTTCTCATCTTTATTCTTTTTCTTTTGAACAAGAGCTGGGTTGGAAAAATCGCTACGGAACCTCTCAAGAGATTTATCAATATTTACGCCACTGCGCCGATAAATATGACATTCGCCCACATGTTCAATTTAATACTGAAATAGCCAGTGCCGAATTTGATGCTCTGCAAGGTGTATGGCACATTCAAAGTACTTCTGGTGAACAGTTCGAAGCTGAATTCTTAGTAGGCGCTGTAGGCCAACTCAACCGCCCTGCCTATCCAAAACTTAAAGGTATTGAAAACTTTAAAGGTAAGGCATTTCACTCAGCACGTTGGGATCATGACTATGACTTAACTGGCAAACGTGTTGCAGTGATCGGTACAGGTGCAAGCGCAATTCAATTTGTACCTGAAATTGCAAAACAAGTAGCACATCTAGACGTTTATCAACGTTCAGCACCTTACGTGATTCCAAAACCAGATCGGATTTATCAACCTTTAGAGAAAAAGGCTTTCCGCAAACTTCCGATTTTGCAAAGTCTGGACCGTGCTTTGCAATATGGTCACCATGAAATTCGCCTACTTGCTTTTACAACTTCTTTAAATGAAATGCCTTTGGTGGAATATTTATTCCAACGTCACATCCGTAAAGTCATTAAAGATGGGAAGTTACGCCACCGTTTAATGCCAGATTATCCAATTGGTTGTAAACGTATTTTAATCTCTAACCAGTGGTATGAAACACTGACTCAGCCTCATGTCGATGTGATTAATACGGGCATTCAAGAAATTACCGAAAGCGGCATTTTAGATACGGAAGGAAATCTGCGTGAAATCGATACCATTATTTATGGGACGGGCTTTGCCGCAACAGAATTTATGGCGCCAATGCAGATTACAGGTCTCGATGGTCGCACCTTAAAAGACACATGGAAAGATGGTGCAGAAGCTTATCTCGGTTTAACTGTGAGCGGTTTTCCAAACTTCTTTATGTTGTATGGTCCAAACACCAATCTTGGGCACAACTCAATTGTCTATATGATTGAAAGCCAAGTGAATTATATTTTAGATGCCATTCAAACAACCCTACAAAACAAACTTCTGTTCACCAACGTTCGTGCAGAAGTTCAACATGCGTTTAATCAAAGCATTCAAGAAAAAATGAAAAAAACTGTCTGGGCACAAGGTTGTACCAGTTGGTATCAGACTGCTGATGGCAAAAATACCAATAACTGGCCAGGTTTTACCCTTGAATATCGTCAACGTACTCGTCGCTTCGATGTTGAAAACTACACTCAGGTTTCGGCTATTTCTTAAACAAGCTTCACCATAGGAAATGAAAAAAATAAACGGAGAATTTTATGAAGTCTTTTAAAAATAAAGTTGCAGCTGTGACAGGTGCTGGCTCTGGTATTGGACAAGCAATTGCTATAGCGCTCGCAAAACAAGGTTGCCATCTGGCACTTTCCGATATTAGTGAAACGGGATTAGCTAAAACAGTCGAGCTGTTAACGCCTTATTCAGTCAAAGTAACCACACAAAAAGTCGATGTGGCTAAGCGTGATGAAGTTGCAACTTGGGCAAAGGCAGTTGTAGATGAGCATGGCCAAGTTAACCTGATTTTTAACAATGCTGGTGTCGCAATAGGCAGTACGGCTGAAGGTGTGAGCTATGAAGATCTTGAATGGCTCATTGGGATTAATTTTTGGGGCGTGGTTTATGGCACCAAAGAATTTTTGCCTTACTTAAAGCAAAGTGGTGATGGGCATATTATTAATATTTCCAGTATGTTTGGCTTAACAGCTCAACCAACCCAAAGTGCTTATAACGCCAGTAAATTTGCCGTTCGTGGCTTTACTGAATCATTGCGCCAAGAACTCGATTTACAAAATGCTGGAGTGAGTGCGACCTGTGTGCATCCGGGTGGTATTCGTACCAATATTGCCAAAGCTGCGCGCATGAATAATAGCGTCCAGTCTTTAGGAATGGACCCTCTAAAAAGTCAGGATGCTTTCGATAAATTACTTCGCACCCCTGCTGACGATGCCGCTCAACAAATTTTAGAAGCTGTACGTAAAGACCGTCGCCGCTTACTCATTGGAGCCGATGCGAAAGCCGTTGATGTGATTCAACGTATTCTTCCACAGGGTTACCAAAAGATTTTTGCAACTGCGACTGCCTTGCAAACTCGCCTACTCAACAAATCAGCAAAATAAAAACAGTGGTCAGCATACTCTTTATTTTAAGAGATGCTGACTGTCATTAGGCTTAGTATGAGTCCTTATTATGAAGCAGCTTCTTGCATGGACTATTCGTACCACGCTACGTCCAGCTTTATCCCCTAAAACACCACTTAAGCTACAACGTTTTTGTAGCGATGCAGCCAGTGCAATTGTGCTTGGGCCACGTGGCTATAAAACAAAAAAGCAAACCATTGCTCAAGTACCGACAGTTCATATTCAGCCCAAAACGACTCAATCAGGCCTCGGCATCTTGTATTTACATGGCGGTGGCTATGTGGTGGGGAGCTCAAAAAGTCACACTAAGCTTGCTGCTCAAATTGGACATGCAGCTCAAGCACAAGTCTGGTTACCTGAATATCGCCTAGCCCCAGAGCACACAAACCCTGCTGCTATTGAAGATGTGGTTGCAGTCTATAAAGCACTACTCGCTCAAGGGCAAGACCCGAAAAAACTCGTGATCGTTGGCGATTCTGCTGGCGGAGGACTGAGTTTAAGTACTGCAATTGCAATACGAAATTCAGAGTTACCGTTACCAGCAGCATTAGTTTTACTTTCACCTTGGGTTGACTTAAGCCTCTCAGGAAGCACGATGAAAACTCATGCTGCTCAAGATGCAATGCTGTCAGAAAACTGGTTAGCTTGGTGTGCAAAAAACTATTGCGGACAAAAATCGGTAACCGATCCAACATGTTCCCCACTCTATGCCGACTTAACTGGATTACCGCCTATTTTGATTCATGTCGGTACCGAAGAAGTCTTATTAGATGATGCAAAACGGCTCGCTAAACAAACTGAAAAATACGGTATTCCGACGAACTTGAAGGTTTATGACCGAGTCGGGCATGTTTTTCAGTTCCACGCAGGTATACTAAATGAATCTAATGACTCGATTGAGCGCATTGGGCAATTCATTGATAAACATACACAGTCAATATAAAAATATCGCCAGAGAGGAGTCCTCGGCATGACAACAAACAATTATGACTATGATTACCTCATTATTGGTTCAGGCTTTGGTGGTAGTGTTTCTGCTTGCCGTCTAACCGAAAAGGGCTACTCTGTTGCTGTAATGGAAATGGGGCGACGCTGGGAAGCTAAAGATTTTGCTAAAAATAACTGGAATACCCGCCGTTGGATTTGGCGCCCGGGCATGAAACTTTTTGGTTATTTCAACATGCGTTTTTTTCGCCATGTGACCATTATTTGCGGTAACGCTGTAGGTGGTGGCTCAATTACCTATGCCAATACCCTACTTGTTCCACCTGAACATATTTGGGATGAAGGCACTTGGGCAGATGCGGCGGACTGGAAAAATGAAATGCCACAGCACTATGCTGAAGCAGAACGTATGCTTGGGGTGACTGATAATAAAATTTTCGGCCCTGCCGATCATATGCTAAAAAAAATGGGGGAAGCAGTTGGTGTTGGACATACGTTTAAACCGACTCGTGTTGCAACGTTTTTTCCACCCGAAGGTGAAGAAGGCGGAAAAACTTATCCTGACCCGTACTTTAACGGCGAAGGTCCAGACCGCGGAACCTGTACCGCATGTGGCGGCTGTATGACGGGTTGTAAACACAACGCAAAAAATACCTTAGATAAAAACTATTTGTACTTTGCCGAAAAAAATGGTGCCAAAGTTTATGAAGAAACCAAAGTCGTTGATGTGAAACCACTCAATGGTAAAGCCGATGGCAGCGATGGCTATGAAGTTACGACTGAATGTTCAAGCTCATGGTTCAACAAACAACGCCGTACATGGCGTGTTCGAAATGTGATTTTCTCGGCATCTTCTTTGGGAACCCAAGAAATGTTGTTCCGTTTAAAACAATCAGGTTCTCTGCCAAATATTTCTGATGATTTGGGTAATCGGGTACGTACCAATGCCGAGTCGATTTTAGGTGTTCGCTTTTTTGGTAAAGATGTCGACATGAGTAAAGGTGTTGCCATTGGTTCAAGTATTTACCTTGACCATGACACTCACATTGAAGCGACTCGTTACCAAACTGGTTCAGATGCCATGGGCCTCATGTGTACTTACATGGCTAAAGGTAAACCGGGTTGGACGCGTATCTTCTTTTGGTTATGGGCACTTATTTGCCATCCATTTATTTTCCTTCGCATGAGTAACCCTGTCAGTTTTGCACGTCAGACTTTAATTTTCTTGGTGATGCAAACAGCTGATGCCTCAATTAACATGCGCTTGAAACGTAATTGGTTCTGGCCTTTTGGCAAGGTGTTATCGAGCGAAGGTAAAAAGCTACCTGTCTATATTCCGCAGGCCAATGCATTTACCGAAAAAGTTGCCAAAATGTTTAATGGTCACCCAATGACGACTATTACTGAAATTTTGTTTAACGTGCCTTTTACAGCTCACTGTATGGGTGGTTGCGCAATTGCTTCAAGTCCAGAACGCGGCGTGGTAGATGGACAAAACCGTGTCTTTAACTATAAAAACTTATACGTTGTAGATGGTTCAATGTTAGGTGCAAATTTGGGGGTTAACCCAAGTCTTACCATTACAGCTCTTGCAGAACGCGCTATGTCTTATATTCCGGCTAAACATACTTTGGATGAGCAACAAGATTATAGAGCAGATGCAGAAACCATAGAGATCACCAAAGCTTCTGCTTAAACTAGAAATTTGTTTTATAAAAAAAGCCTATTTAAAAATAGGCTTTTTTTATTTCGCTTTTTAAATTACATCGCTACGGCTTTAGCACGAGCTGCATGCAATTTTTTATAGCTCTCGATCAGACGTAAATGACGATCAAGTCCTTCTAGTTTCATGCTTGTTGGTGTTAAACCATAGAAACGAACGCTACCATCGACAGAACCTAATACTGCATCCATTCGTGTATCACCAAACATACGGCGGAAGTTAGTCAGATAGTCTTCAAGCTCGAGTTCTTCATCTAACATCACTTCAAGCACCACGTTCATGCACTGATAGAACAAGCCACGCTCAACGGTGTTGGTGTTATATTGCAAGTAAGTTTCAACAAGCTCTTTTGCTTCTTCAAACTGTTGTAAAGCAACATAAATCAGCAATTTCAGTTCTAAAATGGTGAGCTGTCCCCAAACTGTATTGTCATCAAACTCAATACCAATGAGTGTGGTGATTTCAGTGTAATCATCTAGCTCACATTCTTCTAAGCGCTCAACCAATGCCTCAAGCTGTTCATCATCTAAACGGTGCAGATTTAAAATATCTTCACGGAATGAAAGTGCCTTGTTGGTATTGTCCCAAATCAAATCTTCAACCAGATAAATTTCAGAATAATCTGGTACTAAAATACGGCAAGCGGTCGCACCTAAATGCTCATAGACTGCCATATATACTTCTTTGCCCATCTCTTCGAGAATGCCGAACAATGTTGCAGCTTCTTCTGCATTCGACTCTTCGCCTTCGCCAGAAAAATCCCATTCAACAAAGTCATAGTCAGATTTAGAGCTAAAGAAGCGCCAAGATACCAAACCGCTTGAGTCAATAAAATGCTCAACAAAGTTGTTCGGTTCAGTGACTGCATTACTTTGGAAAGTCGGTTGCGGTAAATCATTTAAGCCTTCAAAACTACGACCTTGAAGTAATTCAGTCAGACTACGCTCTAATGCAACTTCAAAACTTGGATGCGCACCGAAAGATGCAAACACCCCACCCGTACGTGGGTTCATTAAAGTCACACACATTACAGGGAACTGGCCGCCTAGTGATGCATCTTTAACTAATACAGGAAAACCTTGCTCTTCTAGACCTTTAATACCAGCAATAATACTTGGGTATTTTGCTAATACTTCTTCAGGAACATCTGGAAGTGCAATTTCACCTTCTAAAATTTCACGTTTTACAGCACGTTCAAAAATTTCTGACAAGCATTGAACTTGGGCTTCTGCCAAAGTGTTGCCTGCACTCATACCATTACTTAAGTACAAGTTTTCAATTAAATTTGATGGGAAATAGACAACTTCATCGTCAGACTGGCGCACAAAAGGTAACGAGCAAATGCCGCGTTCTACGTTGCCTGAGTTGGTGTCATATAAATGTGTGCCGAGTAACTCATCATCTGGGTTATAAATCTCAAGACAATATTCATCTAAGATTTCTTTAGGTAATTCACCATTTGGACCCGGTTTAAACCATTTTTCATCTGGATAATGCACAAATTCGGCATTGGCAATTTCTTCACCCCAGAACTGGTCGTTATAGAAGAAGTTACAGTTTAAACGTTCAATAAACTCGCCTAATGCAGACGCTAAAGCGCTTTCTTTAGTTGCACCTTTACCATTGGTAAAACACATCGGAGACTGTGCATCACGAATGTGTAATGACCATACATTCGGGACAATATTACGCCAAGATGCGATTTCAATCTTCATGCCCAAATTTGCCAAAATAGCAGACATATTGGCAATGGTTTCTTCTAATGGCAGGTCTTTACCTTGAATATAGGTATGGCTTTCTGAAGTTAAGCTTGGCAATAACAATGCTTGTGCATCTGCATCGATGCTTTCCACTTCTTCAATAATAAATTCAGGACCAGTTTGAATCACTTTTTTAACAGTACAACGGTCAATCGAACGTAAAATCCCTTGGCGATCTTTCTCTGAAATATCGGCTGGTAATTCAATTTGAATTTTAAAGGTTTGCTTATAGCGGTTTTCAGGATCAACAATATTATTTTGCGATAAACGAATATTATCGGTTGGGATATCTCGAGCGGCACAATACACTTTTACAAAGTACGCTGCACACAATGCTGACGATGCTAAAAAATAGTCAAATGGGCCCGGTGCCGAACCGTCACCCTTGTAGCGAATTGGTTGATCGGCAATTACCGTAAAGTCATCGAACTTAGCTTCCTGTCGAAGATTGTCGAGATAATTAACCTTGATTTCCATGCTGGCACCTAAATATTTTTATGTGTCAGCACAGACACATAAAATTCTAAATATTGAAAAATAAGCCGAATCACAGCGAAGAAATTGACTTAAAAAAATGAGAGATTAAAGCCATGTGTTTAATGAACGACTCAAGTGGCTTTAATAAGATTGGCGGTATTATAGAGGGATTTTGTGCAGTTGATAACTAAAGTTAAAACATTGCTGCTTACAATGTTTTAACTGGTCTTGAATTTAGTTAAATATTGAACGTTAAAATTTAAAGGTATAGTCAACATTCAACCGCGTTTCATTTGTCGAGTGAAAGGTCATATTCGTTGGCATATCATTGCGATAGTGAGAAAAACGAGCTCGCACTCCCAAACCTTTTAACTTACCTTCAGGAATTTTATAGCCTAAATCAAATTCCATCGACTCTTCTTTAAAACGCTGATCGCCATATTGCAACAAATCAATGTCTTCACCTTTTGCGTAGCGAGTCATAAAACGCAGTCCGTTTAATGAAACATCACCTACCCGCGCATTTTTAAAGTCATATTCATAACGAATTGAGTAGACTTTTTCATCTTTATTTGAATAGTCCGAACTCATAAAATCAAGCACAACCGGACTTTCAGTTCCCGACAAAAATGGCAGACCGGTCGAGCCAAACGACTGCATGTAGCCCAAAGAAACCGTATGATTTTGATAGTTCAAACCAAATAAGCCACTAATATGTCGGTTATCGACCTCTCCTATTTTTTTACTTCCAGTTTCTTCACTATTAAAAAAACGCACGTCACTTAAAAAATTAAGTTGATCATTTAAAGGTTGTTTGCCGTTAAAACCTAAAAATTGTTGCTGGTAAATGTCTTTGAGCTCAGCATGATAAGCACGCAAACGGTACTCCTTTAACTGATAGCTTCCACCTAATGTATAAAAAGAATCGGTAGTTGCCGCTTTGTTAAAACGATGGTTAATATTGTCTGTTCCAACATCGGTATAACGAATCGAATCACGTTGACGTACTTCGTCGACGTAAAACCCTTCAAGTTGAAGATTTGGAATTTCATTTGAAACAAAGCGAATACCACGATAAGTCTGTGGAAACAAACGCGCTGGCGATGAAAATATGGTTGGTAACTGCGGAACCAAGTCCCCCACAAAAAGCTCATTTTTTCTAAATTTAGCCTTCCCTGTAATGCCTATTTTTCCATAATAATCATCACGCGAGTTATCGGTATTCACTGGTAATAAGCCACTACGTGCATAGTCATCAGCACGGCTTCCCATCAGGTTAAAACCTGCCATTGCCAGTACATCAACTCCGAAACCAACTGTCCCTTCAGTATAACCAGACTGTCCTTTAAAAATTAAACCCTGCGCCCAATCTCTGGCTGCTGTATAGGGATATGGATCTTTTTTATAGTCTCGGTCAAAGTAAAAATTACGTAATGTCAGCTCAGCTTTACTGTCTGCAATAAACTCGGCATGCACAACTTGACTAAATAATGGGCACAAGCATATCCCCACCCACAATGGTGTCTTTTTCATTTTTTATCTCAACTATTTAATTTTTAATGGATTAAGGTGCTGTTTTAAGAGAGTAGTTTTGCTCTTTTTGACTGCGGTAAAAAGCACTACCCAAACTTAAAATCAGGAAAATAGCCAAAATAAACACCACACCGTAATAGGCATAAAGCGTTGCGGGTGCTATACCTTTATCCAGGAAGATGCCTGCAACCGTTGGTGATAAAATTGCTCCAATGCGACCAAAACCAATGGCATAACCCACACCGCGACTACGGATTTCAGCATCATAAATTGTTGGAGAAATCGAATATAAACCTGCTACACAGCCATTGATGAGAGTGCCGAGTAATAAACCCACCATGAGTGCAATACTGACTTGAGATGAGACTGCGACAAATAGGAAAACACATGCCGAGGTTAACCCTAAAAACAAACTCAAGGCATAGAAGATTTTCATGCGTGATGCCAATAAACCAATAATAGCTGCCCCGAAAATACCGCCAATACTAATTAAAATGCCTGTACTTACGCCCTGGTGTGGCGACATCCCCATTGAAATAAGAATTTTTGGTGTCCAGCTCATCACGAAGTAAAAGCCAAACATCACTAAAAAGAATGCAAACCACAAACAAAGTGTTTGAAATCCAAGTCGTCCAGCAAATAACTTGCCCAGTTCACTACCATTTTGCGTGCTGATTTTTTCATAATGCGGCATAACTGGTAATTCGTTTAGCCCCATACGATTTACAGCTGTATTAATTCGTTCTAGTGCCTGTTTTGGTCGTTTCGCGAGTAAGTAATCTAAAGATTCTGGTAATAACCATGCGCTGACCAGTAGCATTGCAATGGTAGTCACCCCACCTGCTAAAAAGATTGAACGCCAACCTAAATGCTCAATCAATGCCAGTGATAGCACTCCGCCAAGTGTCGCGCCAATTCCGTAGCCTGTAGACATTAAGCTCACAGCAAGACTGCGCCAGCGAGCATTGGCATATTCACTTGCCAAAACATTACTACTCGCAAGAATGCCGCCCACTCCAATTCCGGTAATAAACCGAAGTGCTGCCAACATGCCGTGGCTTTGTACAAAAGCACAGCCCAACATGCTAAGACCTGCAATGACAAGACAAACTAAGATGAGTAAACGGCGACCGATTTTATCGGCTAAAGGCGCGAGAAAAATGGAACCTGCAGCCATTCCAAAAAGACCAGAACTCAGCAATAAACCAATTTGTGCCCCTGAAAGTGACCATTCTGCTGACACAGATGGAGCGGTAAATGCCATTACCATCACGTCAAAGCCATCAATAATATTGAGACAAATACAGATCAAAATGACGAACCATTGGTAACGGCTCATGTTGTTTTGATTGATCTCACTTAGAACGTCTCTTTCCATTTGTGTATCTCCCTTGGATAAGACATACACACGACATTGCTAATATGAGCGATTGGGTGGTTATGCACATCCGTATCCATAATGACCTAGAGGAATATTTGTTTTTTGAGCATCCTGCTCTTTTTCTATACTGAATATTTGGATCCAAAAAATCAACAATATTTTTAAAATTTAATTAACAACGGATTAAATAATTGAAAAATTTATTTATAATTTATTTTAAATTTATGAAATAAAAAATATGGATCCATAAATTATTTATCCATTTTTAAATTTGTAACTTCAAGAGCTATCCAAATCTAGTATAGGATTGAAGAAGTATGGATCCAAATAAAAGCTAATAAAAATTTCGAACATAAAATTTAAAAGAAATACAAAAAGCCTTCAACAACATAAAAATACATACATAACAACTAAACACATAGATCAATATTTTTTAAAAAATATACTGCTTATCAATTGACCAATATTTTTATTTATTATAAATTGGATCCAATAAGTGATAAGGAGTCGTCACAATGTTTATTAAAAATGCTTGGTATGTTGCCTGCCGTCCAGAAGAAATCCAAGACAAACCATTAGGTCGCACCATCTGTGGTGAAAAAATCGTTTTTTATCGTGGTAAAGAAAACCAAGTTGCAGCCGTTGAAGATTTTTGCCCACATCGTGGCGCCCCACTTTCACTTGGCTATGTAGAAGATGGCAACCTCGTATGTGGTTATCATGGACTAGTGATGGGCTGTGACGGAAAGACTGTTTCAATGCCAGCCCAACGTGTAAATGGTTTCCCTTGCAACAAAGCATATGCAGTTGTCGAAAAATTCGGCTTTATTTGGGTATGGCCAGGCGAGAAAGCTTTAGCAGATGAAGCAAAACTGCCAACTTTAGAATGGGCAGATCATCCTGAATGGAGCTATGGCGGAGGCCTGTTTCACATTCAGTGTGACTATCGCCTGATGGTCGACAACCTGATGGATTTAACCCACGAGACCTATGTTCACTCAAGCAGTATTGGGCAAAAAGAGATTGATGAATCATTGCCTGTGACTAAAGTTGACGGTGACCATGTGATTACCGAACGCTATATGGAAAATGTGATCGCACCTCCATTTTGGCAAATGGCCCTTCGCGGTAATCACTTGGCGGATGATGTACCTGTTGACCGTTGGCAACGTTGCCACTTCTTTGCTCCAAGTAATGTTCACATTGAAGTGGGTGTAGCGCATGCTGGACATGGTGGTTATCACGCACCAAGTGACAAAAAAGTTTCCTCAATTGTGGTCGATTTTATTACACCAGAAACTGAAACCTCTCACTGGTATTTCTGGGGAATGGCACGTAACTTCCAGCCAGATAATGCTGAACTCACCGATCAAATTCGTGAAGGCCAAGGCAAAATCTTTACTGAAGATTTAGAAATGCTGGAGCAACAACAACAAAATATTTTAAACAATCCACATCGCAAGTTACTGATGCTCAACATCGACGCAGGCGGTGTACAGTCTCGTAAGGTGATTGAGCGACTACTTGCCGAAGAAAATAAAACACCTCCTGAAACGTCCACACAGAAGTTTCCAAACATTCGGATTATTTAAAGGAGCATGAACATGGACGTTATTATTCAAAAAATTCATCAGCTCACCCCGACTATTCGTGCATTTGAATTGGTTGCAGCAAATGGTACGGAGCTGCCGAGTTTTGAAGCAGGTGCACACATTGATGTGCATCTGAAAAATGGGCTCACCCGTCAATATTCACTTTCAAACTGCTGCACTGAAAAACATCGCTATGTCATTGGTGTTTTACATGATGCCAATTCACGCGGTGGTTCACGTTGCATCCACACCGAATATCGTGAAGGTGACCATTTAAAGATTGGTGAACCTCGCAATTTATTTGAAATCCATCCTCAGACAAAACAGGCGGTTTTATTTGCTGGTGGTATCGGTATTACCCCTATTTTGTCGATGGCATATCGGCTTAAGTCAGCCAATATTCCTTTTGAATTACATTACTTCGTTCGTAGTCATGAAATGATTGCCTTCTATGGCAACTTAACCGAGCATTTTGGTGATCGAGTCCATTTTCATATTCAAGACCAACCCGACACCGAATGTAATATGGCAGAGGTTTTGGGCCAAGCTTCACCTGATAAACACTTATATGTGTGTGGACCTACAGGGTTTATGCAGTTTGTCATGAGCTCGGCTGAACAAGCTGGGTGGTATAGTGAACAGTTACATCAAGAGCATTTTGTCGCCCAAAAAGTAGATACGTCTAATGATGAAGCTTTCACGATTGAAGTGAAAGGTACGGGCCACCGAATTGAAGTGTTACCAGAGCAGACTGCTACTGAAGCATTAATTGCAAATGGTTTTGATATCCCTGTTTCATGTGAACAAGGCATTTGCGGGACCTGTATTACCCGCGTAGTAGAAGGCACTCCAGATCATCGCGATTTGTTTATGACCGATGAGGAACATGCATTGAATGACCAGTTTACGCCCTGCTGTTCTCGTGCAAAAACTAAAAATCTTGTGATTGAGCTTTAATACTCAAGTTCCTTTATTCGAAAATAAAGGAACTTCTTTCACCTTAAGCGCTGAGAACATTTCTTAGCGTTTCACCCAAAATCACCACACTACTGTGCTCACGCATTAAAGTTTCAGCACGCCCTGCCTGACGATGTACCAATGCATCGAAAATCGAACAATGCTGTAAATGCGCATAGTGCAAACGGCGATATTCCGACAAAGCTTGATTCTGGTCATAGGTAATGGCTTGAGCAGAAGCCATCGGCAATTGATTATTTTTCGCTAAGGCTTGGATGAGCGCAACGTTTTGCGCGCCTTCAATAATCGTGTCATGAAAGATGACATTAAAATGGTGATAACGTTCTAATTCAGCGTCGCCAAACTCGTCTTTATCATTAAATAGTTTTTCAGTTTCTTGAATGCAATGTTGCAGTGTATTTTTTTGTTCTTCGCTTAGGCCTTGTTCTGCCAAAGTTTTCGCAGCCAAACCTTCCAGAACACCGCGTACTTCAAGTGCGTCATGTACTAGTTGTTCTGAAATTTCACGAACCGTGTAACCACGAGTTGGGTTTTTAATGAGGAGACCTTCTTGCTCGAGCAACCTAAAAGCAATACGAACAGGCTGCCTTGAAACGCCAAGTAACTCGGCAGTCGGAATTTCGGCAATTCTGGCACCGCCTTCAAGTTCCCCTGAAATAATCATTTTTCTTAGTTTAAGTAAAACTTGTTGTCCTGAAGACATTCGCTGCCACACATCACCAAAAACGTCACTTCGATGCTAGCAAGTTCATTTGTAAAATGAAATAAATTTTCTGTGTGAATCAGTGCTTAAGCATTTCTGTAGATTTTAAAAAATTAAATTACCAACCACCTTTTATCAAAGGTTTTTAAGATTATTGACCATAATATCGAGATTATTACGGATTAAATAAGCCAAGTTAATATCAATGCCTTCAAGCATTTTTTCTTCAACTTTTAAAACCACTTCATTACACTTATTTAGCTTATCAACACCGCTTTCGGTCAGCGTAATTAAAATACGGCGGCCATGTGTTGGGTCTGGTTTTTTCTCAATCCAGCCATTGACCAGTAAATCTTGCAAAATTTTGTTGGCAGATTGCGGCTTTATGAAAGAGCGCTCAGCAAGCTTGGCATTGGATAAATTACTTTTTGAAGCTAAAACAGAAAGTGCAGTAAATTGCGGTAAGGTAATTTCAAGCTCTTTTAAATGTTCTGTTAAATGTTTACTAATAATTCGGTCAACACGAGCAATCATATAACTTAACTTAGGCTCATCTTCTACTTTTTTTGGAACTAAATTCGAACGTACCATAACCTTTCAATCATCATAAGAAAAACTGTAGTGAAAGTATGAGGATCTACCCCATACTTTCGTTAAAACTTAGCGAGCACCTGAGCTTTGTACTAAATGTACAGGCTGTTTAGGTTTTTTGACAAGAAGTAATGCAGAGATCGCTGCAATTAAAATCACTGGAATGCTTGAACCAATCACGATGGTCGAGCTTTGTCCAAGCGAGAGTAAAAAACCAGCCATTAAAGGCCCTGCAAAAGAACCAATACGCCCGATTGCAACTGCTGCACCTACTCCAGTTCCACGCATTTCGGTTGGATAATACATGGCTGCCAGGCCATACAACGCCGATTGTCCACCCACAATGAATAGGCCACAACCCACTGCCGAAAGTGCAAGTAAAGCCACTGTCGGAGAAATTGCTAAACAGCACAGTGAGAATAAAATGCCGAGATAAATTAATTTAATCACAAAGCTCATGCGTAATTTATCAAGCAATACACCCATTAAGATTGAACCTAAAATTCCGCCAACGTTGTAGCCCATCTGTACATAGTTTGCCTGTAGTTTTGATAGGCCTTGCGCACCCATCAGCAATGGCAACCAGTTCAACAAGAAATAAAGTACCACTAGCGTGCAGAAAAAACTGACCCAAAGCTGAATGGTTGACATACGACGCTCTTTCGCAAATAAAACTTCCAAGAATGGTGTCGTTTTTTGCGCTTGAACTTTACGTTGCAGGTAATCATTTGACTCAGGTAAAAAGCGCATAATCAGTGGAATGAGTAAAATAGGTGCAATCCCACCAATATAGAAAATATGACGCCACTCTGCATCGCCTGCCAACGACATCGCAACCACAGAAGTGAGTAATCCGCCAAAAGGAATGCCGCTATACATAATACTCACTGCGGTGCCTTTGTGCTGGTCAGGTACAGCTTCAGAGGCAAGTGTAATCATCATCGGGAGTGCCCCACCCATTCCTAAACCTGTACAAAAACGAATGAGCAATAGCAAACTAAAGTTAGCAGCATAAGCCGTTAGCAAAGACATAATTCCAAAAAGTAAAATACTAAAAATCAGAATTTTCTTACGCCCGACAATATCAGCAAACCGACCGCCTAATATTGCACCTGGTAACGTCCCTAAAATTGCAGCACTAAACGCCCACGCCATCTGGGCATTGTCCAACATAAACTCAGCCCGCATTCGTGGAGCGGCTACCCCCATTGATTGAAGATCAAACCCTTCAAAAATTGCTATGGCAAAGCACAGTAGCAACGTGATTTTTGCCCTTGAAGGCTGTCCTGATATTTTTTCCATTGTGTTGTCCTTTATTGACTAGTCGTTCCATTTAGCCCTTTGTGTATTATTTTTAAACACACCAAAAAATATCAGTTAAACTTATTAAAAAATCAACATATTTTTATTTAAAATTAATTTTTAAAATAATTAATATTTAAAATACAACAAATTATAAAATATTTATAAAATTTTCCAAAAAAGACTTGAATGTAAGTTTAACTGATATTAGATTAAATCCCAGAACAGCAAGAAATCATTCAAGGAGTATGAAGATGAGTTATGAAAACCGCTGGGAAACAGTAGATGTTAAAGTTGAAGATGGAATTGCATGGGTCACTTTAAACCGCCCTGAAAAGAAAAATGCCATGAGTCCAACCCTCAATCGTGAAATGATTGATGTGCTTGAAACCCTTGAGCTTGATCAAAATGCTAAAGTTTTGGTTCTGACTGGTGCAGGCGACTCTTGGACAGCGGGTATGGATTTGAAGGAATATTTCCGTGAAGTCGATACTCAACCAGAGATTTTCCAAGAGCGTATTCGTCGTGACTCATGTCGCTGGCAGTGGCAACTTCTTCGGATGTATTCAAAGCCAACCATTGCCATGGTCAACGGCTGGTGCTTTGGAGGCGGTTTCTCACCTTTAGTGGCGTGTGACCTAGCAATTGCAGCAGATGAAGCAACTTTCGGTTTATCTGAAATTAACTGGGGTATCCCACCGGGCAACCTTGTAAGTAAAGCAATGGCAGATACCGTAGGTCACCGTGCATCTTTGTATTACATCATGACGGGTAAAACCTTTAGTGGTAAAGAAGCTGAAACCATGGGTCTTGTGAATAAAAGCGTACCGCTTGCCCAATTAAAAGCAGAAGTGACTGAGCTTGCAAATTGCTTACTTGAGAAAAACCCAGTAGTTCTTCGTACAGCTAAAAATGGCTTTAAGCGTTGCCGCGAACTGACATGGGACCAAAACGAAGACTACTTATATGCCAAGCTTGATCAATGTATCCACCGAGATACCGAAAATGGCCGCCAAGAAGGTTTGAAACAATTCTTAGATGAAAAATCAATTAAACCGGGTTTACAGAGCTATAAACGTACTGGTTAACTTTTGATTCTTTAATGGCAATGTAAGGACGCAACCCATGCAAAATGTACAGTTACTTATTCACGGTCAATCTGTTGATGCATCAAATCAGGCAACTTTTGAGCGTATTAGTCCCATTGATGGATCAGTGGCAACTAAAGCTGCTGCTGCAACATTGGAAGATGTTGATCGTGCAATCGATTCGGCACAGCAAGCTTTTAAAGTATGGTCGAAACTCTCGCCTACCGAGCGCCGTTTACGCTTATTAAAAGCAGCCGATTTAATGGACCAAAAAACCGAGCAATTCATTCAAACTGGAATGCAAGAAACAGGTTCAACTGCAACATGGTATGGGTTTAACGTTCACCTTGCTGCCAACATGTTACGTGAAGCAGCAGCAATGACCACACAAATTGACGGAAGCCTAATCCCGTCAGATGTGCCGGGCAATCTTGCAATGGGTGTACGGGTTCCTTGCGGTGTCATTGTTGGCATTGCGCCTTGGAATGCGCCTGTGATTTTAGCAACACGTGCGCTTGCCATGCCTTTGGCTTGTGGTAACACGGTTGTGTTAAAAGCATCTGAAGCTTGTCCAGCAACGCATCGTCTCATTGGTGAAGTGTTACATGAAGCAGGTCTAGGTGAAGGTGTGGTGAATGTGATTACACATGCCGCCGAAGATGCACCACAAATCGTAGAGCGCTTAGTGTCTCATCCAGCTGTGAAGCGCATTAATTTTACGGGTTCAACCAAAGTCGGCAAAATTATTGCCGAGACTGCTGCTAAATATTTAAAACCTGTTTTACTCGAACTCGGTGGTAAAGCCCCGGTTGTGGTTTTAAATGAAGCTGATATTAATGAAGCCGTAAATGCTGTGGCTTTCGGGGCGTTTTTCAATCAGGGACAAATTTGTATGTCGACCGAACGTGTTTTGGTTCAAGACAATATTGCCGACCAATTTATTGAAAAGTTGATTGAGAAAACCCGCTCTATTCGGGCAGGTAATCCAACCTCAAAAGACAATGTACTCGGCGTATTAGAAAGTCGCCGCGCTGCAAACCGTATTCAGCATTTGCTGGAAGATGCTCAAAACAAAGGGGCTGACTTACCTTTAGGCATCCATATTGAAGATACCACCATGCAACCGACGCTGGTGCTCAATATTAAACCTGACATGCTGCTTTACCGCGAAGAATCATTTGGACCTGTATGCACAGTTCAACGTTTTTCAAGCATTGAAGAAGGCATAGCACTGGCAAATGACAGCGAGTTTGGTCTGTCTTCGGCAGTGTTTAGCCAGAATATTTCACAAGCATTAGAAGTCGCTAAACAGATTGATTCGGGTATTTGTCACATTAACGGCGCAACCGTACATGACGAAGCTCAAATGCCATTTGGCGGAACAAAATCGAGTGGTTACGGACGATTTGGTAGTAAAGCATCTATTGCCGAATTTACCGACCTACGCTGGATCACCATTCAAACACAATCACGTCATTACCCGATTTAGTCAGGCTAATACGAAGACAAACAGATTAAATAAAAATTGCATGATGCAAAAAAAATAAAGCGCAGTGATGCGCTTTCCATGGAGTGAAAGAAATGCAAATGAATGCCACTCAATCACAAGACCGCGAACGGTTCGTAAAATTAGGGCAACACGATATTCATTATCACTATAAAGATCAAACGCTCTATATCAGCCCAAAAGAGCAATTAAAACCGTATCCACAAAAACTGACAGATCGGTTAATTCATTTTGCACAAACCAAACCCGAACATATTTTTGCAGCAAAACGCAATGCTCAAGGCGAATGGGTCAAACTGAGTTATGCAGAAGTTCTACAACGCGCATGGCACATTGCTCAGGCTTTGCATGACCGTAATTTAAGCCAAGAACGACCACTCGTTATTTTAAGTGGTAATGATCTTGAGCATTTAACACTCTCTATGGGTGCTATGCTGGCAGGTGTACCTTTCTCGGCTATTTCCCCTGCCTACTCTCTTATTTCTCAAGACTTCGGCAAACTCAAACATGTGTTTGAAGTGCTCACACCTGGTATGGTTTATGCCAGCGATGGACAAGCTTTTGCCAAAGCCATTCAGGCATGCATTACATCCGATATTGAAGTGGTAACCAATAAAGGTATTGTAGGCGATCAGATCTGCACGTCTTTTCAATCGCTGTTAGATACACCAGTTTCAAATGTTCAAGAATTTTATCAAACCCTTGATGAAAACCAGATTGCTAAATTTCTGTTTACATCAGGTTCAACTAAATTACCTAAGGCTGTACCGACCACACATTTAATGTTGTGTGTTAATCAGCAAATGTTATTGCAGACTTTCCCTGAGTTTGAAGAAACACCGCCTGTCCTACTCGACTGGCTGTCTTGGCACCACACATTTGGCGGCAGTCACAATGTCGGCATCGCACTCTATAACGGCGGTACGATTTACATTGATGATGGCAAACCCGTTGCAGGAAAATTTGACGAAACTATTCGTAATCTCAAAGAAATTTCTCCAACTGTTTATTTAAATGTGCCAAAAGGTTGGGAAGAACTCACCGAAGCGTTAGAAAAAGATGAAGAATTAAGAGAGCGCTTTTTTGCCAAAGTTAAAATTTTATTCTTTGCCGGTGCTGCACTTTCAGAAGCGGGCTGGAACAGACTCGATAAAATTGCTCAGCAACATTGCGGAGAAAAAATCCGCATTATGAGCGGATTGGGCATGACCGAAACTGCTCCCTCTTGTGCTTTTACAACTGGCCCACGCGTGATGGCTGGCTTTATTGGTTACCCTGCTCCGGGATGCGAAATTAAGCTGGTGCCATGTGGTGACAAACTTGAGTTTTGCGTTCGTGGCAAACATGTCATGAAAGGCTATTGGCGCTTAAAGGCAGACCAGCAAAGCACTATTTTTGATGATGAAGGTTTTTTCCATACAGGCGATGCCGTTCGTTTAGTCGATGTCAATGATCCAACCAAAGGACTGATGTACGACGGACGAATTGCCGAAGACTTTAAACTCAATACAGGCACTTTTGTGAATGTGGGCACACTACGCAACAAAGTGCTCATTCAAGGTAATTTACTGGTTCAAGATGTCTGCATTACAGGTTCAAACCTGAATGCTGTTGGTTTTCTGATTTTTCCAAAATTAGAAGCGTGTGCTCAATATGCAGGTCGTAAGCTTGGTGAGCATTCTGCAACAGAAATATTACAGCATCCTAAAGTCCAGCAATGGTTCCGCCAATTTTTAACGACCTTTAATAAAGATGCGACTGGCAGTTCAAATACAGTCTCAATGCTTTATTTAATGACCGAGCCACCTCAACTCGATGCCGGCGAAGTGACCGATAAAGGCAACCTCAATCAAAGCAGTATTACGAAACGTCGTGCCGCTTTAATTGATGAGCTTTATCAAAAGCAGACTGATAACCCACTGATTATTCGGGTGCCCACCTTAAAGCAATAAGCAATTGAAATAAAAAAGGAAGCTCAAACTTCGGTTTGAGCTACAGCCTCACTTTTGCCTAAAAAAGGTTCAACATGCCACACGATACAGAATTTGAACTATTTCGGGACAGCTATCGCAGGTTCTTAAAAGAACAAGTTGCCCCGTATTACGAACAGTGGGAACACAATGGCCTTATCCCACGTGATCTATGGCTTCGTCTTGGGGAAAATGGTTTTTTGTGTGTTGATGTGCCTGAGGAATATGGCGGTTACGGCGCTCCTGTTCATTACTCCCTCATGCTGGTTCAAGAAACGGCTCAAGCGGGCTTTGCGTCTTTGGCGGTTGCCATTGGTGGGCAAAATGAGCTGGTCTCTCCTTATCTGCAAAATATCGGATCCGAAGAGCAAAAACGCTATTGGTTACCGAAAATGGTGACAGGTGAAGTCGTCACTGCAATTGCCATGACAGAGGCCAACGCGGGTTCAGACTTACAAGCCATACGCACTCAAGCCATTTTAGAAAATGATCATTACCGTATTAATGGTTCAAAAACATTTATATCAAATGGCTTGCATGCCGACCTGATTGTTTTGGTGGCAAAAACTGACCCTCATGCTAAAGCAAAAGGCATTTCGATTTTTCTAGTTGATGCTGCATTAGACGGCGTTAAAAAAGGTCACTCTTTACAAAAAATCGGGCTGCATGCCCAAGATACAGCCGAACTATTTTTTGATGATGTCTGTGTGCCTGTAACTCAGCGTTTGGGTGAAGAAGGACAAGGCTTTGCCTATTTAATGCAAGAGTTACCTCGCGAACGTTTGAGTATTTCTATGATGGCTTTGGGGTCAATTTTAGGCGCCATCGAACTGACCAAAGACTATGTATTAGAGCGTAAAGCTTTCGGACAACCTTTAAGCCAAATGCAAAACACACGATTTGTACTCGCAAACGCGCAAATTAAAGCAAAAGCCGCTCAAGCTTTTGTAGACCAATGTGCAGCGCTGTATCAACAACACCAGCTAAGCGTGACTCAAGTTGCCGCACTGAAATGCTTTATTACCGATGTCCAATGTGAAGTGATTGATCAATTACTTCAGCTTTTTGGTGGCTACGGTTACATGCAGGAATACCCGATTTCACGCTTTTTTGTGGATGCGCGGGTACAAAAAATTTATGGGGGAACCAATGAAATTATGAAAGAAATCGTGGCCCGAGAACTGCTCGGAAAATAATTCGATTTAAAAACCGAACAAGGCAGACACAACAATTATGCCTTGTTGAAAACAAAAAATGATATTTCAGGAAGAAATGCTATGTCGAAATTATGGATGTACTCTACCCTTATGCTCTCAAGTTCAGTGTGGGCTGGCAATTTTATTGACAACAGTTCAGTAGAACTCACCACGCGAAATTTCTATTTTGACCGCGACTACCAAGAGCAATCCACTTACCCTGCTGCCAAGGACTGGACACAAGGGTTTATTCTTAAAGCCAATTCAGGCTATACCGAAGGGACTGTCGGTTTTGGGCTGGATATACTTGCAACGGCAGGCTTTAAACTCGATGCTGATGCCGAGCATGGCGGTACAGGAAACTTACCTAGAGACACGCGTACCAATGAACCTGCCGACTCTTATGGCGAAATTGGGGTCACAGCAAAAGCGAAAATGAGCCAGACCGAACTACGCATCGGTACATTAATGCCAATGAACCCTGTTTTAGTGGCTTCACCTGCCCGTTTGCTTCCTCAAACCTATCGAGGAATTTCACTGACCAGTAAAGATATTAAAGATTTTGATTTACAGGCAGCCTACCTCGATAAAGTGAATCATCGGGATTCGACTAACTATGAAAAAATTAAAATTTCAGGCGTAAATGGACGATTTAAAAGTGCCGAAACTGATGGACTTTATTATTTAGGTGGAAACTATCAGTTTAATCCTGCACTCAAACTCACCGCTTTTTATATGGATGTTGATGATCTTTATAACCAAACCATGGTCGGTGCTTTACACCAACACAAAATTAATGACACTACTAATTTTAGCTCTCAATTACGTTACTACCGCAGCCGAGATGATGGACAAGCAAAAGCAGGCTTAGTCGATAATGACCTCTATCATGCGCATTTCGAACTCAAACATCAAAACCATAAATTTATTTTTGGGACTTTCCAACATCATGGCGACACCGCGTTTCCGTATTTAACGGGAGGTGAAACGGGTCTACTCATTGATACATGGCCGGGCGAGTTTTTAAACCCAAAAGAAAAAGCCTATAGCTTCCGTTATGAATATGACTTTAAAGATTATGTACCGGGTTTACGTTTTATGACTCGTTACACCACAGGTCACAATATTTATGCACCTAACTTAGGTGGGACCAATTTAAAAGAACGCGAAACAGACTTTGATTTAGGCTACACCGTTCAAAGTGGCTGGTTAAAAAATCTAGGGCTACGCGCGCGCTACGCCATTTATGACAACAACATGCTCTCTACAGCCAATATCAAACCTGTAAATGAAACCCGTCTCAACATCGACTACACATGGCAATTTAAATAATTCAAAACCAGAGGTTCTGTCACACATAGAACCTCTTTTTATTTCGGGAAATTCATCATGAAGAAAGTTGTAACGTTACTCTGCGGAATTTGTTTCATTGGCCTAACTCATGCCGAAATGCAATATAACCCACCACCTATTCAGCTTGAGCCTTTAGCAAAATTTAGTGTTGATCTAAATGCGCCTGTTTGGGAATTAGGCACGACCAGTGATGCAGGTAAACGCCGAATTATTCCTATTACAGGAGGGTCATTCGAAGGCAAATCACTTAAAGGGCGCATTTTAAATAATGGTGCAGATTGGCAAATCGTTGACAGTAAAGGACTGGCCATTATTGATACGCGATATTTGTTAGAAACCGATGACGGTGCGCTTATTTACCTTCAAACCAAAGGTTACCGCCATGGCTCGGCAGAGACGCTAAAACAGCTTGCCCAAGGCAAAGATGTCGACCCGAAAAACTACTATTTCAAAATTACCATGCAGTTTGAAACCAGCTCACCAAAATATTCATGGCTCAATCAGACCGTTGCTGTAGGCAGTGCAATGCGCTTGGGCAAAGCGGTTATTTATGATGCCTATACCCTGAAATAATAATTTTTATAACACTTACAAAAAGGATGGACCCTTCACTATGGATCAAAAAACTTTAGAACACTTACCGCCCATCCATCAGCATTTGGGTGGACATAATATCCATTGGAATGACAAAAACACTGAACTCACCATCCACTACACGGCGCTAGAAAGCTTTACCAATCCACGCGGCACCGTTGAAGGCGGCATGATCTGCGCCATGCTCGACGATGTGATGGGACTTTTTGCATATCTCGCCAATAACCATAAACCCGCTACCACCATCAACTTAACGATGGATTTTTTAAGGCCCTGTGCTGTGGGTGAAGTCATTACAAAATGCCGATTCATTAAACAAGGCAAAACCGTACTGAATCTCGAAAGTGAAGCTTGGCAAAACAACAAAATGATTGCACGAAGTACAGCGAATTTTCTGGTTTTAGATTAATTGCAACCATTCATTCAATAAGGATATGAATAAATGAATTACACCAACAATAAACGAATTTTGATGCATTCCGCTGTAGTGCTTGCCATGCTTGGTTCTTTGGCAGGCTGTGGAAGTGATAGTGATGACACAACGGTTCCCTCAACAACCAAACCACCGCAGTTATCTCCTGCTGTTGGCGTAAAAATGACAGGAAGCTGTTCAGACTTACTTGGATTTCAATACAACAATACGGTCATTAGCTCAGCTACCCTTCAAGAAGCAGGTACATTGACGGTCGCCAACAAACCGATTGGCGCTCATTGTTTGGTTAAAGGTTATATGGACCAACGTGTAAGCCCGATCGATGGACAAACTTATCAAATTGGTTTTGAAATGCGCTTACCAATAGACTGGAACGGTCGTTTTCTCTATCAAGGCAATGGCGGAACCGATGGTAATTTAGTCCCTGCAACAGGTCAGGTCGGTAGCGGTGGACCACTCACCAATGCTCTACATGATGGTTTTGCTGTTATTTCCTCCGATGCTGGACATAACGCTTCACAAAATCCAATGTTTGGTTTAGACCCTCAAGCCAGAATCAACTATGGCTATGGTGCAATTACCAAACTCACGCCTATGGCAAAAAACCTAATTAAAGCCGCATATGGTAAATTGCCAGACCGCTCCTATGCAGGCGGCACATCTAACGGTGGACGTCATGCCATGATTGCCGCAACCCGTTTGGGTGACCAATATGATGGAATTTTAGCAAGCACACCAGGTTTTCATTTACCTCGTGCGGCCGCGGCTCAACTCTATACAGCGCAGCAGCTTCGTCGTGTCGCAACAGATGAAAATGACCTAAGTACGGCTCTTACCCTTTCAGAGCGCAAAGTATTAGCAAAAGCAATTTTAGATCGATGCGATGCTTTAGACGATGTTGCAGATGGTTTGGTTCAAGATGTCGAGGCTTGCCGTACGGCTTTTGATATTCATAAGCATGTACCCGTTTGCTCAAGCACAAGAGATGGTGCTTGTTTAAGCACCGAACAAATTGATGTATTAGCCAACATTTACCACGGCCCTGTAAATTCGGCTGGACAAGCGCTCTATGCAACCCAGCCTTTCGACCCCGGTTTAGTTGGCAGTAACTGGGCAAGCTGGAAATTCGAATCTTCGGTGGGAACAGCACGTGACCCCGTTGCAGTCGGCATTCTTTTTCAGGTTCCACCAGACCCAACTGTGACTCAAAACTCTAGACAATTTGCCTTTAATTTTAACTTCGATACCGACTATCCAAAACTATCGGCAACTAATGATATATACACCGAAAGTTCGATGTCATTCATGATGCCACCCGATGAACTTAACCTAGATAAACTCCGTAATCACGGTGGAAAAATGATTGTGGTACAAGGCACAGCAGACGGCGTTTTCTCTGTGGATGACACCCAAAATTGGTACGATCAACTGCTACAACACTATAAAAATGATACAAAAGGTACAGCACCTGAATTTGCACGTTTCTTTAGAGTTCCGGGCATGAACCATACCCGTGATGGCATTGCAACCGACCAATTTGATGCATTGACTGCTTTAGTCAACTGGGTTGAATATGGGCAAGCCCCTGACAAAATCATTGCGACCGCACGCGGCGTAGGTAACCCAAGTGGTCAAGTAAATACGGAGCTTCCAAAAAACTGGGCACCAGACCGCACTCGTCCACTTTGTCCTTACCCACTCATTGCTCGTTACAACGGTCAAGGCGATAGTGAAAAAGCTGAAAACTTTAGCTGTAAATAACCCCCTATAAAATTAAAAGAGAGCTTAAATAAGCTCTCTTTTTTATTTTACTAAGTATCACTATTGAATCATTATCAAATGATATTTCATCCAATGCCTGCATCACTGCTAAGATAACACCGAAAACCAAAAACTCATTTCGATATGCAAAATCAGACTGCTCCAAATCTCCCCTCAACCCAACTTGGAAAAGCACTGCTTTGTCTTATGACATCAGCATTATTATTTTCCATTATGGGAGTGTGCATTCGTTTTGCTTCACAAACGGTGGACAATGCGACTGTCGTGTTTTTTAGAAATGCAGTAGGTTTATTTATTTTTATTCCGATGCTGTTTAAACAGGGTTTAGACTTTATTAAAACCGATAAACTCTGGATGCACACTTGGCGAAGTCTAGTCGGTCTTGCTGCAATGTATGGTTTTTTCTATGCCATTGCGAACTTAAAACTCTCAAATGCTATGGTTTTTAGCTATTCATCTCCTATCTTTATTCCACTGATTGCATGGCTTTTCTTAAAAGAAAAAATTACCAAATCGATGATTTTTGCTGCTGTTATTGGGCTCGTTGGAGTTTTATTTGTCGCTAAACCCGACCAAGGTCTATTTAACGCATTATCTTTTATTGGCTTGGGTGCATGCTTTTTATCAGCAATGGCTTTTGTGACCGTAAGGGCTTTAACCAGTACAGAGCCGCCTGAACGTATTGTTTTTTACTTCTGTATTTTTGGTAGTTTAATTTCCTCTATTCCAATGTTCTGGCATTGGCGCATTTTTACTTGGCACGAATTAAGCCTACTCATTGCCGCAGGACTTTTAGCTAATATTAGTCAACTATTTATGTCTTATGCTTATAGCTTAGCGCCAGCAGGACAAATTGGCCCCATGAATTACATTGCCATTATTTTTGCAGGAATATGGGGATTTGTTTTTTGGCATGAATTACCGGATCTGTTTAGCATTATCGGTATATTTATTATTTTATTTGCGATTTTGCTCTGTAATCCATTTTTGCAGAAAAAGTTACTTTCTCGATTTAAATAACAAACAAACCTTAATCTAATTTAGGTACTGTATTCGATACTCATTTGGTGAAATGCCTGTCCAATGACGGTAGGCTTTTCTAAAATTAGAAGTATCTGAAAAGCCTATTCTCTCCGCAATTTCATCTACAGTTAAAGTTGTTTCCCGCAAATATTCATCCGCAAGACGGCGCCGAGTCTCATCTAATAACTCCTGATAAGTTAAATCAAAACTTGCCAAGCGTCGATGTAAGGTCCGCTTTGACATATGTAACCGTTCAGCCATTTCTTGAGCTGATGGAAAAAGCCCTGTTCCATCCAATAATATTAAACGGATTGTTTTCACCAACTCAGGCTCTTCAAGTTCAGCAGCACCTAGCATCCGCTCACAAAAGGACTTACACATGTCCGCAGTAATCGGGTTGGCATTTGGGCAAAGTACATCGAGCCACTTTAATTCAAAGTGCCATTGCATTACCCCAGTATTAAACTGAACAGGACAATGAAAAACTTTTTCGTATTCTTCTGCATAGTCAGGTACTGGATAAGGCAATAAAAGCTTCTTCGCTTGAAATGGTCCTTCAAGCACACGTTCAATTAAGGTTTGCATAGAGCTAAACCAAAACTCGCACACTAAAGGTAGAAGCTTACCCAGTGCAATAATGTCCTGCCCTTCAAAAATGGCAACATCATCTCGAATATAAAAAGACTTCTTTAAAATAGGTCCTGCAAGCTTAATGTGTCGGATGCCAAGCTCAACCGCTTGTCTAAAATTACGCGAAGAATATAGCGCATAACCATACACCCCAAAATCTGACAGCCGCTGCTTTTGTCCTGCGCGTAGTCCAATTAAAGGATCGTGAGATAGTTTTTGAATATTTTGAAATAGCTGAATTTTTTGGACTTGAGAAATATATAAAGAGGATTGATTGATCGTATCTGGCGAAATATTTGTGTCAGATAGAACATTTGATATTGAATGGCCTTGCAAACCCATTTCATCAAATAAACTGGTCAAACCTAGCAAATATGTATTAGCACTTAAGGATGTATTATCATAATTTCCTTCAATAACACTATTTGCATTTTTATAAAGATTTTTAGGCATTTAACTCACACCATCCCTAGAGTGACGTGCATAATGGCACTAAACTACCTCTTGTTGTCTCAATTTAACATCGACCATACAACGCTTCAAGCATAAAGTATGATAAGCAAAAGTATGGAAGGAACAATAATGGAAAGCTCCACTTTAAAAGAATATAGCGGCTCTGCCACCGAACATATGGAACTTATTTTTTCCAAACAACGTGCCAATTTTGAGGCAGATCCCTACCCAAGTCTAGAGGCTCGCCGCACAAAGCTGCATCAACTCAAAAAACAAATTATTCGTTATCAAGATGCTTTAGCTGCTGCGATTAATGCTGACTTTAGTTCAAGATCACTTGATGAATCTAAACTACTCGATTTGCTTGGCTCTGTGTTGGAAGCCGATCATGCGATTCATCATTTACGCCGCTGGATGCGCCCAAGTAAACGCCGTACCGAGCTTTTATTTTTATCAAACCGTTTAAGTGTGCAATACCAACCTAAAGGCGTGGTTGGTGTAATTGTTCCTTGGAACTTCCCCGTTTATTTAGCACTTGGCCCACTCATTGCCGCATTAGCTGCGGGCAACCGAGTCATGATTAAGCTGCCTGAAATTACCCCAAATACCAACGCAATGCTACGACGCATGCTGGCAGAAGTCTTTAATGAAGATGAAGTAGCCGTGTTTGGTGAAGAAATTACAGACCCAGCGAGGTTTACCTCGTTGCCATTTAACCATATTGTCTTTACTGGCTCCCCTGCCATTGGCAAAGTCGTCATGCGAGCTGCTGCTGAAAATCTAACACCTGTTACACTCGAATTAGGCGGTAAATCACCTGCAATTGTAAGCCGCAACTACCCGCTTGCCGATGCTGCAAAACGTATTACGCATGGTAAAGCAACAAATAGTGGTCAAATCTGTGTAGCGCCTGACTACGCGTTGGTTCCTAAAGAAAGTATTGATGAATTTGTGGATGCTGCGAAATCAAGCTTTATAAAAATGTTTGGTCAAAACATCACGAACAATGAAAACTACACATCGATTGTGAATGACCGTCATTTAAAACGTATTCAAGAGATTTTGACCGATGCACAAGCAAAAGGTGCACGCGTTATTCCTTGTGATACTTACAGCTTTGACCAACAAGGCCGTAGAATGCCTGTACAGATTGTGCTGAATTGCACACCAGACATGCGGATTATGAAAGAAGAACTCTTTGGCCCTATTTTGCCTGTGGTGGCTTATGATTCTTTAGATGATGCAATTACTTATGTGAAATCGGACGAACGACCTTTAGCACTTTACTTCTTTACACATAGCTCGGTAGAACGTGATCGTATTTTACGTGAAACTCATTCGGGTGGTGTGACCATCAATGACTGGGGTTGGCATGTAGTCAACCATGATGCCCCTTTCGGGGGTATCGGAAACTCAGGCATGGGGTCATATCATGGTGAAGAAGGTTTCCGTGAACTTTCTCATGCAAAAACTGTTTTTATTCGTCATCGGTTCTTTCCAACTCAGCTTTTCCATCCTCCTTATGGAACATTCCTACAAAAATTAGCGATTCGCTTTTTCTTGAAAAAAGGTGATCCAAATATTAAATAAAGAGTATAGAAAAAAGCCTCGTAATGAGGCTTTTTTATTGGGTTTAAAATAATAAAATTTCTAATCAAACCACTAAAATTTATTTAAATATAATCAACCTTTTGTGCTTTTAAAATATCAAGCTGCAACATTTTTTTCTTTTTATATTTATAGGCAATAAACAAACCAATAAACCATACTGGTGAAAACTCTAAAGCAATCAGCGTATCATGATCTAAAGCTAAAATGACGATCGTAAAAACTAAAAATAGCATCGTCAGCCATGCCATAAATAAGCCACCTGGCATTTTATATTTTGACTGAATATGTAATTCAGGGCTTTTCTTACGATAATAAATATATGAAAGCACAATCAGCATAAATGTAAAAATACATAAAATTGAAGTCAGTGCTGAGATAATCGTAAATGCAGTCATAACATTTGGAACAATAAACAAAATGGATGTTCCAAGCGTTACACAAGCCATTGAAAAGACGAGTCCTCTAATTGGAACCTTTCTTTTAGATAGCTTACTAAAGCTTTTCGGTGCATCATCGTCTAACGCTAAACCGTATAACATACGGCTGGTTGCAAAGATTCCACTATTTGCCGAAGAAAGAGCTGAGGTTGCCACAACGAAGTTAATTAAACCTGCCGCAATTGGTAAGCCAACTAACGTAAACATTTCCACAAATGGGCTTTTTTCTGGTGAAATTTTTGCCCAAGAGGTAACTGCAATAATACAAACCAATGCGCCTACGTAGAACAATAAAATACGTAAAGGAATAGAATTAATGGCTTTAGGAAGTGAGGTATGCGGGTCTTTGGTTTCAGCAGCAGTTGTACCAACAAGTTCGATACCCACAAATGCAAATATGGCAATTTGGAAGCCCGCTAAGAAACCTGTTACCCCATAAGGAAACATAGATTGTGTTTCAAACAAATGGCTCATTGAGGCCTTAACCCCATTTGGAGAAGTAAACCCGGTCCCAATTAAATAAATACCAGCAAGAATAAATAGAATAATTGCAGTAATTTTGATGAGTGAGAACCAAAACTCGAGTTCACCAAACAGCCGAACGGCCACAAAGTTGAGTATGGTTAATATGGCTAATGAGGTAAATGCGGGGATCCAGACCGGTAAATCGGGATACCAAAACTGCATGTACCCTCCAATCACAATCACATCGGCAATCGCTGTAATAATCCAGTTACACCAATACGACCAACCCAGAAAAAAACCTGCCCATGGACCTAAATAAGCGGTTGCGAAATCGGCAAATGTTTTAAAGTTCGTGTTGGCAAGCAATAACTCACCCATTGCTCGCATCACGAAGAAAAAGAAAAAGCCAATAATTAAATATGTTAAAATAATTGAAGTCCCAGAAACACTTAATGTTTTTCCAGAACCCATAAATAATCCGGTACCAATTGCACCGCCAATCGCAATCATTTGAATATGACGATTGGTCAATGAGCGTTGCAATTTTTCCTCTTCTTGCTCAGTCATATGCTGACTGCCTAGGAGGTCTCCTTCCAGGAACTGCTTTCCTTTATTATTACTCATGTAATATTAACTCCAATTTATAGCAACCCTTATAAATATGTTTTAATAATATGAGTGACCTGAGCTTCGATTAAGCCGAATAAATCATCTTACCAATATTATTAAAACCACTTATAATTTAGTAAATTCCATTTTTAAATCTTAAAATAGTTATTTAAAACAATAAAATATAAACCATAGAATTATCCCGTTATGCCTCACCATCTTAATATCTAAAATGAAACTGTAGGCCCCATTCATTCAATTAAGATGATGTATATCCATATCAATTTTTTGACTCAGGGATAATATAATATTCCTCATAAAATGTGGTGAGTTGTAAAAACTCACTGCCTAATTAACCGCCATTTGCAAATGCTGAGTATTTTCCAGCCTATTTACAGCTTTCGATTTAGAAGCCTGTTGAACATTAATACTCAATATTCGAACTTCTGCCCCATTTTGAACATTTAACTGTTTAGCCTGCTCTAAACTTAGCTGTATTTGATTTTGATAAGGTGCGCTATACACTACAATTGCCCGATAATTTTCATAATCATCATTAGCAATAATGTAAGGTTCATCACCTAGACTTAAATCAGTAGACTCTACAACTTGTACAGTTAAAATCTGACTTTCTTTGATAGCCCTTAAATTTTCAATATCGGCCTGTAGTGTTGCTCCGCCATCAAAAATATCGACATAGCCTTTATAGCGAAGCCCTTCTTCTAGCAAAAGATTGTAGGCTGGCCGTGTATTTGGATGAACCATTCCAATTGCCGCTTTAGCATCGTCTGGCAACATATCGACATAGAGCGGATGCCTCGGCATCAACTCGGCTATAAAAGCTTTTTGCCCTATGCCGCTTAAATAGTCCGCTTTGGTAAATTCAATATTAAAAAATTTATGACCTACCGCATTCCAAAATGGAGACTGTCCATTTACATCGGAATAGCCACGCATTTCAGCCACAATCGTTTCTTCAAAGTATTGGCGAAATGCGGACAAAAACAAGAAGCGTACTTTAGATAAAAACTTGCCATTTTTATTTAAACGATAGTCTGGGTCTAAAAATAACGTACAAAGCTCACTACAGTTGGTATGGTCATTACTCAAGTACAAAGTCGGTAAAGCGTTATAAACACTTAAAGGTTCCGAAGCGTGAACTTGAGTACCCACATGGAAGTTATACCAAGGCTCTTTTAGACCGAGCGCGACTTCAATACCGCAAACACCGACAACTTTGTTGAGTTCAGTATCTTCTAAAACAAATAAATAGACCTGATCTGCTTTTGGTAATTCACCCGCAACCGTTTTACAGGCGCGTTCAATACGTGCAGCCAACTTTTCCATATTTGGCTGTAAAGATGTCAAACCAAAACCCGCTTTTTGAGCCAAAAGGTAAAGATCATTAACATCCTTAGGTTCAATGTAGCGAATAATCATCATGCGGCTTGTTCATCCTTTTGAATTTCGACAAAGCGAGCAAGTGCACGTTCAAACCGTTTTAAGCCTTCATCAATATCAGCAAATGGAATAATTAAAGACGGCGTAAAACGCACAACATTTGGTCCAGCAATCAGACTTAGTAAACCTTCCTCACCCGCAAGGTTATTAATATCTTTTGCTTTACCTGCAAACTTATCTTTTAAGGCACAACCTATTAGTAAACCTTCACCGCGAATTGTTTCAAAAACTTCATATTCTTCATTTAATTTATTTAAAGCTTTTTTATAGTAGTCATGACGTTCTTTAACGCCGTTAAGCACTTCTGGCGTATTAATAAATTCAAAGACTGCCCCCGCAACCGCACTTGCTAATGGGTTACCACCGTAAGTTGTACCGTGTGTACCCACTGAAAAATGCGGCGCAAATTTATCAGTTGTTAACATTGCACCCACAGGGAAACCACCACCCAATGCTTTTGCAGTAGTAAGCACATCTGGTGTAACACCAGAGTTCATATAGGCATAAAGTGCACCTGTACGACCAACACCTGTTTGCACTTCATCAAAAATAAGTAAGGCACCAAATTCATCACACAGCGTACGTAAACCTTTTAAAAATTCGATGTCAGCAGGAATTACCCCACCCTCACCTTGTACAGGCTCTACAATCACTGCACAGGTTTGTTTATTAATGACTGCTTTAGCAGCTTCTAAATCATTGTAAGCAACATGGCTAATCCCGTTTGGAAGTGGTGCAAAGTCTTGTGAATATTTTGGCTGACCACCTGCTGAAACGGTAAATAAGGTACGGCCGTGGAACGCATTATTAAATGCCACAATGCCACTTTTACCCGCAACACCGCTGTCGAGCCCAACTTTACGAGCAAGCTTTAATGCTGCTTCATTCGCTTCTGCACCTGAGTTACAGAAGAATACTTTGTCTGCAAATGTATTTTCGGTGAGTTGTTTAGCAAGGCGTAGAACTGGTTCATTGGTATAACCGTTACCTACATGCCAAAGTTTTTTTGCTTGTTCTGTTAACGCATTGACTGCTACTGGATGCGCATGACCTAATGCATTTACTGCAATCCCGCCTGCAAAATCGATATATTCTTTATTTTCTTGATCCCAAATACGTGAACCTTCACCACGTACCGGAATGAAATTTGCCGGTGCAAATACTGGAACCATCCACTCGTTAAAGTCGCTACGAGAAACTGCAAAATTATTCATTTTATCTAGTCCATTAAATTGAATTATTTGGGTGAGCTAATGCCCCTATTATTCAAAATCAAATTGATTCACAAAATTTGTAATTCAGCAAAAAATGAATTATTTTTTACCAATTTGATAATTGACAATGACATTATGGACAATATTGATCAAATTATTTTAGGTTTACTTAAAGATAACGCACGGATGTCTGTTACCGAATTAGCCGAAAAAGTTCACGTCTCAAGAGCAACCATTAAAAAGAGAATGGAGTATCTTGAAACTTCGGGCATCATTACTGGCTATACAGTTCGTTTTAAACCGAATGCGGAACGGAATGTTATCCGTGCATGGATGAGCATTATGGTTGAAGGGACCAAAGCGCAATCTGTGATTAAAGAACTACGCCTAGAAAGTGCGGTGGAATGTTTGCATAAAACCAATGGCAAATGGGACATTTTGGTCGAGTTACGCTCTGATACTTTAGAAAACTTCGACAAAGTTCTAGAAAGAATCAGGAATATTTCAGGTATTTATAACAGTGAAACTAGCATCCTGCTTGCGAGTCATAAGACCTAACATTCACTTTAACTTCAAAGAATAAGAATTGATGAGCTAAGCATAAAGTTTGGCTCACCCTCCCATTCCTACAAAGAAATTTCCTTAAGTACCCTTTATTAAAATTAAAAACCATCACAACCATAGTCCATTCTAAAAATCCTCAATAAATTTTTAATTTTTTTAAATAATCAAAATCAAAAACTTAAAATCTAATTTGATTTAAATTCCCATTTTTTTCACTCGCTCCTCTCATCAAAGCATTTGACAGAAAATTTAAAACATAATACATATAGTATTATATGTTATATGTTAAAACCTAAGGACAAGGTATAAAAAAATGGCTAAAACTCAACTACAACACTTTATTAACGGCGAATATGTTGCTAGCAACGGAAATGATTACTTCGACTTGGTGAGCCCAGTGACTGGTGAAGTTTATGCACAGTCACCCAATGCAACCGATGCGGAAGTTGACGCAGCATATGCCGCTGCAAAAGAAGCATTTAAAATTTGGGGACGCAGTACACCATCAATGCGTCAAAAAGCGTTGCTTAAGTTAGCGGATGCTATCGAAGCAAATGCTGACCGTTTGATTGAAGCTCAAAGCCGCAATACAGGGCAGTTAAAACACTTAATTGCATCTGAAGAAGTGGGTGTATCGGCAGATCAAGTTCGTTTCTTCGCAGGTGCGGCTCGTTTACTCGATGGCTCAGCAACTGGTGAATATTTAGAAGGTTTAACTTCTTCTATTCGCCGCGAACCCATCGGTGTGGTTGGCCAAGTCACTCCTTGGAACTATCCACTTATGATGGCAATTTGGAAAATTGCTCCAGCTTTGGCCGCGGGTAACACTGTAGTACTTAAACCAAGTGATACCACTCCTGAAAGTACCCTTTTACTTGCAGAAATTGCTGCTCCATTTTTCCCTAAAGGTGCATTTAATGTAGTGCTAGGCCAAGCGCAAGTCGGTTCAAAAGTGGTATCTCATAAAACGCCTGCACTCGTTTCGATTACAGGTTCGGTTCGTGCAGGTTTACAAGTTGCGGCTTCTGCTGCTGCGAACTTAGCAAAAGCTCACCTTGAACTTGGCGGTAAAGCTCCTGTACTGGTTTTTGAAGATGCCGACATTGATAAAGCCGTTGAAATGATTGCTTTAACAGGCTATTTCAACGCAGGCCAAGACTGTACTGCGGCGACGCGTGTCATTGTGGCTGAAGCTGTTCATGATGAATTTTTAGCTAAACTCGTTGAAGCTGCCAAAAATACTCGTTTTGGCGATCCCGATGATCAAGACGCTCTTTATGGTCCACTTAACAATGCTAACCAATTAAAGAATGTTAAAGCATTTATCGACAACTTACCTGCTCATGCCAAAGTTGAAACAGGCGGAAAACAAGCAGACCGTCCGGGCTTCTATTTTGAACCGACTGTTATTAGCGGTTTAAAACAACATGATGAAGCCATTCAAAAAGAAATTTTTGGACCAGTCATTACCGTTCAAAAATTTACCGATGAAAATGATGCCATTGAAAAAGCCAACGATGTTGAATATGGCCTAGCTTCAAGTGTGTGGACCAAAGATCACGCCCGTGCGACTCGTCTTTCTCGTGAACTTGATTTCGGTACAGTTTGGATTAACACGCATATTCCTTTAACCGCAGAAATGCCACACGGCGGTTTCAAAAAATCAGGTTATGGTAAAGATTTATCTGGCTATGGTTTTGAAGAATATACCCGCGTTAAACATGTGATGAGTTCAAACGAATAATAACAATGAGTTTTGAAAGGAGATCAAAATGAATAAGCAAGAAATGAAAGACTTGGTGACTAAAGCCCATCACGAGTTATTTAATTTGCATGACACCACTGCTCTAGACCGTTATTTTTCTGAAGACTTTATAGAGCACTCACCACTCGTTGCAAATGGTATTTCGGGTCTGCGTCAATTGGTAGAAGACTGCCCAGATATGCAACATGAAGCTGTGCGTGTATTGGCAGATGGCGACTTGGTTGCAATTCATGGCCGCTTTCAGGGCCTAGATGAAAAACCTTTAGTTGGTTTTGATATTTACCGAGTAAAAGACGGCAAAATTGTAGAGCATTGGGATGGTCTTGTCGCAGAAGCTGCACCGAATGTAAGCGGTAGAACGCAATTAGATGGCCCGACTGAAATCGTAACTCACCATGACCCAGAGAAAAACCGTGAGATTGTGACGTCTTTCTTTAAGGAGTCATTAATTGATGGAAATTACGATGCCTTCAAAGAATACACCCACGGCGATCAGTTCATTCAACATAGCCCAGATATTGGAGATGGCGTTAAAGCCGTCATTGATTTTTTGAACAATATCCGTAATGAAGGACAAGGTTTGGTATACTCAAAAACACATCGCTCCATTGCTGATGGTCAATTTGTATTGACTCATTCCGAAGGTAGTATTGCCGGAAATCGACATGCCTATTTTGAATTATGGCGTGTAGATAATGGCAAAATTGTTGAACTTTGGGATGCAATACCAGCCGTGCCTGAAGATGAACAGGCTGTCCATGGTTATGGCGTGTTTTAATAATTATTTATCCGCTTCATTAAGCTAAGTCTTTTGACTTAGCTTTTAGAGAATTCGCCATGTCAGCATATACGATAATTTTTGCACCTATTGCTCAAGCAACTCGTTCTGAACAAGTTGTAGAACGCTTGGAAAATGCAATTATCTCTGGTTTGCTCAAAAGCAATGAACAACTTCCTAATGAAGCAGACTTAGCACGCTTAATGGGAGTTTCACCCATTACCGTTCGCGAAGCTTTAAATACTTTACGTGTAAAAGGTTTAATTGATACACGTCGCGGCAGAAATGGAGGAAGTTTTGTTTGTGAGCTACCTTCAGATTTACTGTTAAACCAACACCCATTGCGCCAAGCATCAAATGAGTATCTTGCCGATTTAGGTGAGTTTCACAGTTCAATTTTAAGTCATAGTGCATATTTGGCCGCTCAAAGAACCACAGAATATGAACTAGGCAAAATAAAAGAGTTGATTGAACAATTTGAACAAGCTATTGAGGCAGACACACGCGCACAGCTTGATTTACGTTGTTTGCTGACACTCACCTCATTTGCTCAATCTGCAAGACTGGCAAATCAGGAACTCACCATTCAAGCGGAATGGGCTCCCCTTATTGCCGTGCTTTATCAAGACGACGATTTTCACCGTGAAGTTGTAAAGCAATATCATCATCTTTTGTCGTCTTTTGTTGAAAATAATGAAAATGAAGCTGTGATTCAAGCCAGAAAAATAGTTTCAATGCTCACCGACCAAATGCTTCGCTATAAGTTATCGAGTGAATAAAAATAATAAATAAGATGGCTTATCAATAATCAAGTTAGAAATATGGAATTTTAGGAGTTATCGGAATGACCCAGCACTTAGATTTAGATATAGAAGAGCTTCAAAGTTTATTAAAAAGTGTTGTTGAGGAAACAACAACGATTACGGAAACACTGGCGGCTAAAGCAAGCAAAATTCTGTCAAAGCATACATCTGAAAAAAATGCAGATATTAAACTTTCAACTTCAGAACGCTCTGCTTTGCAGAAGGAAATTAAAAATGCCCTAAATCAGAGCCATTATAGTCAAGGAACTGGTTTTGCGAGTTATAGTCCAGCAACGCAAGACGAACAAGACTACTGGACACTCGAATGGTGGTATAAAAAAGAAGACCAGTTACACCAAGCGAAACTTGAAAACTACCAAAATGCGCAGCGCTTTTTAGATTTCCGCTCTTTTGAATGGTTCCATAAACCTGCTCAAGATAAAAGCCTGTGCATACATGGCCCTTACGTTGATTATATTTGCAACGGTGCCTACACCATCACCATTGCTCACCCTGTCATGATTCATGATCAGTTTATTGGTGTCATTGCGACCGATATTTTAGTTTCGGCTCTCGAAAAGCTACTTATGCCGAAACTCAAAAATATCAAGCAAAAAGCAGTCATTATGAATGATTCATCTCGGGTCATTACTTCAAATGACATTAGCATCCGAACTGGAACATTATTTAAAGAAAAGACTGCTCAACAGTTTTTCTCACGCCCGTGTCAGTCTTTCCAGTTAGTCGTGATTTAAAAAGCAAAGAATAATGGTTCTTTATTCTCGCTTTAGTGTGCCACCAAGGTGAAATAGCACTTTAAGCCTCTAGCTACTGTTCAAACTTTCTTCAATCAGACTTGTTTATTCAGGTCTAGGGGAAGTTTTGGCCTAAAAATAGCATCGCCTTTCTGGATGAAAAGCAAAAACAACGAAATTTGAGGTTGAAAAGACATGGAAAATAAAGCGTCTTCCTTAAAAAAACTATCACTATGGCAAGTCACAATTATCGGTATTGCCTATATGACCCCCATGACGGTTTTTGATACCTTCGGTATTGTTTCCGGAATTACTCAAGGTCATGTTCCTCTAGCTTACTTACTCGCTTTAGGCGCGATGCTGCTTACCGCTTGGAGCTATGCAAGATTTAGTAAAAACTCAGAAAGATCAGGTTCAGCCTATAGTTACACGGCTGAAAGCTTAGGGCCTAAAAGTGGTTTTTTTGTCGGTTGGTGCTCTCTACTCGACTATCTGTTATTACCCCTTATTAATGTTTTACTGGCCGCAATTTATCTTACCGCTCTTATTCCAAGTTTACCGTACTGGTTTTGGGTACTTGTATCGGCTGGCCTTGTAACCTTAGTGAACTGTTTCCGTATTCGGTTACTTGCCAACCTAAGCCTCGTGTTTGTGTTTGCACCGATCATACTCATGGTCATTTTTGTATATTTAGTAATTCGGGGTATTGGCTCAACTCAAGGTTATGAACACGTGCTGACCTTGGCTCCGCTATGGCACGGTCAGCAATCGCTATTACCGCTCGTTGCTGGCGCTTCGGTTTTATGTTTTTCATTTTTAGGTTTTGATGCAGTTACTACCCTTTCAAATGAAACCAAACAACCCACCAAGAATATTCCCCGAGCAGTCATGTTAACCACACTTGCGGGTGGACTTATTTTCTTCACAGCTGCTTGGTTTATTCAACTTTATTTTCCAAACAATGTTCGCTTTCATCATCCTTCAGAAGCATTACCAGAAATTGTGCTTTATGTGGGTGGTACTTTATTCCAGTCAATATTTTTGTGCGGCCAAATTATGAACACAGTCGCCTCAGGTCTTGCCTCACATGCCAGTGCTTCACGTTTACTGTATATAATGGGCACCGACAATATTTTCCCTAAAAAGTATTTTGGAACCATCCATAGCTCTTTAGGTACGCCATTTTTCTCGGTTTTATTTGTCGGGCTTATTTCAATGTCGGCTATTTTTTTAGATTTAGCTCAAGTCGTTAGCCTGATCAGCTTTGGTGCGCTCGTTGCTTTTACGGCCGTAAACTTCTCAGTTTTTATGAAATTTTATATTAAAGATAAACAGCGCTTAGGTTTTAAAAATAAATTTCTAAACCTATTTTTACCGCTTTTATCAGTCATTAGCATTATTTGCTTATGGCTCAATCTCGACTCATCTTCACTCATTTTTGGATGCTTCTGGTTATCTTTAGGCATTCTTCTATTTATTTATAAAACGATTAAAAAACAAAGTATTGCGATTAGTAATGCTTATTAATTTTTTAAGGAACTTCTCTATGAAAATTATTTCTAAACCTCAGCTTTTAAAAGATGTGGAATACAAACCAAGTAAATCTCTACAAGTGGGCAAAGAGTGGAGTTGGTTAAATCCAAAACATGCGAAATTTGATACAGCCACAGTTAATGATGCATCGGTAGATAACCCAGCCAACTACTATGAAAGCTCACTGTCTGATTGGCATACATTTGACAGTTTACAAGCTGATATTGAATGCGATGTGGTAGTTATTGGCGGTGGCTTATTAGGTTCATCAAGTGCATTACATTTAGCTGAACAAGGCGTAGATACCGTTTTATTAGAAAAAAACCGCATTGGTAGTGCAGCTTCTGGCAGAAATGGCGGACAACTTACCCCAGGTTTAGCACGCTGGGAAGCTCAAGAAATGGCTGACCGATTAAGTTATGAAGATGCAAAAAAACTATGGCATTTTACTTCTACGGAAGCCATGCAACTCATTGATGACATCTCGGAAAAATACCAACTCAACTTTGACCGAAAACATGGCCATATTACTGCCGCCGTTCATGAAGGACATTTGGTCGGCTTAACACAAGGTGCTGATGCACGAAAATACTTAGGCGAAGACCATACCCGTATTGTAGGTAAGCACGAACTCATGGACTATATTAAATCTGACTACTATACAGGCGGTTTAATTGATGAGTTAGGCGGACAGATCCATCCCTTGGCTTTAAACCGCGGCTTAATTTATGGTTTTTGCCAAAACGGCGGTACTGTTTATGAACAAACTGAAGTCATTTCAATAGTAGAAAAAACAGATGGTATTTATGTTCAAACAGCAAATGCTGTCGTAAAAGCTAAAAAGTCTGTGGTGTTAGCAGTACACCATGCCTCGTTTAAACTTTTATCTGAACAGAACAATACCACTATTCCGTTTTATACCTATGTCGCGACCACTGCTCCATTAGAACTGGATACCAAAGAGCTTCTGCCATTTGGGCATCCGGTTTATGACACTCAGTTCCAGATTGATTACTACCGTCCTGTGTTTAACAACCGTTTACTATTTGGTGGACAAGGTACTGGAACATGCTGGGGACCAGAGAAAACTTTAAATTATTTAGAGCATCGAATTCATACAGTTTTCCCACAAATTAAAAATCTAGAGATGGATTTCGTCTGGAGTGGCACTACTGATTTAACTGTAAATGGTGCAGTCGACAGTCGTAAATTCGGCAATAAATTCCCGATTTATGCAGTTCACGGCTGGAGCGGTCACGGCGTGGCACAGACAGTACGTATTGGTAAAGCCATTGCAAATGACTTTATTGGGCAATCGAATGACTTTGAAATGTTATCTAAAATTGACCATCAAAATATTATTTTTGGCCGTACCCTTGCCCCTGTTGTTATTCCACTCGCTAAAAGTATGTATGGCATCGGAGCAATGATTAATCCGGGCAAAATGGTGTCTTTCTAATTTATAAAAACGACATTCTCTAAAAAAGGATTCGTACAGATTTGTGCGAATCTTTTATATAAGTCCAATATTACTTTTCAAACTAGGTTATCCCTATCCAATCTATTACAATAGCATCGGCTTTTTTAGACAGCGCATAGTATTTTGAGTAACTCAACTTCCCAATTAAAACGTGGACTTAAAAATCGTCACATCCAGTTAATCGCTATGGGTGGTGCTGTGGGCACAGGACTTTTTTTAGGCTCTGCACAAGTCATTCAATCTGCTGGTCCTTCAATCATTTTAGGTTATGCCATTGTCGGTTTGGTTGCATTTTTAATTATGCGACAAATGGGTGAAATGATTGTAGAAGAACCTGTGGTTGGCTCTTTTAGCTACTTTGCACAAAAGTATTGGGGAAGATTTCCCGGTTTTTTATCGGGCTGGAACTATTGGGTAGTGTACATTTTAGTGGCTATGACGGAGCTTACCGCCGTAGCGAAATATGTACATTATTGGTGGCCTCATATACCTGCGTGGGTTTCGGTTTTATTTTTCTTTGTACTGGTCACTTGTTTGAACTTGGGCAACGTTAAATTTTATGGCGAATCTGAATTTTGGTTAGCCATTATTAAAGTTACCGCAGTCATTTCAATGATTGTGTTTGGCTTATATTTATTGCTTACAGCAGGCAACGACTCTATAGCGAGCCTTTCAAACCTATGGCAGCATGGCGGATTTTTCCCACATGGCTTTTCGGGTTTGTTTTATATGCTCGCCTTTTTAATGTTTGCATTTGGCGGTATTGAACTGATCGGAATGACTGCTGCTGAAGCTGAAAATCCTGAAAAAAGTATTCCGCAAGCCATTAACCAAGTTATTTTTCGAATCTTAATTTTTTACGTGGCTTCACTGGCGATTATTATGTCGCTTATCCCATGGAACCAACTGGACCTTGGTGGTTTAGATAAAAGCCCATTTGTCATGATTTTTAGCCAGCTTGGTATTGGTTGGGCAGCACATTTACTTAACTTTATTATTTTAACTGCTGCGCTTTCAGTTTATAACAGCGGCATGTATGCCAACAGTCGTATGCTGTATGGACTGGCAGTACAGGGCAATGCACCTAAAGTTTTTGGACAAGTAAGCAAACAAGGTGTACCCACAGCTGCTGTTGTCTTCTCTTCTATTTTGATTTTTGGGTGTGTTTTACTCAACTACTTTGTACCAGAAGAAGCTTTAAGCCATCTTATGTATATGGCTGTTGCAGCTTTGGTTTTGAACTGGGCGATTATTAGCTTTACCCACTTAAAATTTAAAAAAGCTATGAAACTTGAAGGCAAAGTTGCCAAGTTCCCTGCTCTATTTTCACCTTTAAGTAACTATGTTGTGCTCGTTTTTATCGGCATGATTTTATACATTATGTGGACTCAAGGCTTTAAAGAATCGGTAATTTTGATTCCAATCTGGATTACTTTAATGCTTGGTTTATATAAAGTTTTAAGATTAGATAAATCACTCTGAACGTCCTAAAAGGCTTATTCAAACACAGAATAAGCCTTTCTTATTTTAGAGAACTATAAACAAGCTTGCTCTTACTGAAAATCTGATCAAGCCAAATATTTATCTTGTTTCTGATCAATCACACATCACTTAGTCGCTTTTAGGTACAGGTTATCCATTAAAAAATGGTGCTTAAGACCTTTTTAAGAGATGATTATTAAAGTACAAGTGTTTACATGATCTATAAATATTTGTGCCAATGTTCAGCTAAAATCGTGGCTGACCAGGTATATCGTTGCGATCACCAATCCGGAAGAGACACTTCGCCATAAGTCGTGTTCTTTACCCACTTTACTGATTTTGCTCCATTCACTGCGTCGCTTAATGATGAAAGACAGGAAAAATTTTATGGAAAAAACACTGCAATGCCCAAAGTGTGGTTCTACAGAAATTGAAACACGTGATCATGACAAACTACTTAAAACCACTGGCGGTGTTTTACTAACAGCTGCGGGAACAACAGCGGGTACCGTAGGCGGTGCTGCAACAGGTGCTTCTATAGGAGCAGCGATTGGTACTGTAGCTGGACCATTAGGTGTAATTGTTGGCGGTACTGTAGGCACATTTGTCGGTGCAATCAGTGCAGGTATTACTGGCGGTGTAGTGGGTAATATCTTTGGTAAAAAAGCAGGTGTAATGATCGACAAAAATATATTTCAGGACTACCGCTGCCTAAAATGCAAATACCGTTTTAAAGTAAAGAAATAACCCTATTTCATTAAGCTTAGTCTTAAAGCTTTTCTCATAATTTGAAAATAAAGGAAAGTTATCATTTAGGTTGCTTTCCTTCCCCTCTTATCTCATCTAGTTCAAAGAAAAATAATTTAATAACAATCTTTTATCGACACTATATTTTATGTGTAGACTATAAAAATCAGTCATTTACTTTACGCTACTCATAAGATATGAAAGAATTGCGGCCTCATATAACTTTTGAAATTTAAAATGAGAAAAATATTATTTTTAAGTTTAGTCAGTATGTTTAGCTCGTATAGCTTTGCAGAAGATAATAATTCGGTTTATAGAGGAATGGGTACTGGGCCTCAGGATTTTTTAAAGTTTCAAATACTCAAACAAAAAGGCTTTTTAGCCAAGAAACCTAATATTTCGCGAGCAGACTATAACGATATATACAAACTCAAAAGGCCTTATGAGTTTATGGGACAAAACGTTGTACTCATTTCGGATGAATATATGTCTGAATACATAGGCTGTTGTGTGAGTGAAGGTTGGGGAGCTGTATTTAAGCAAACTTCTAATTTGAAATTGATTGAAAAATTTGCAAAAACAAATCAATGTAGTGTCGGCCCTATAGAGTCAACAAGTGATTACTATGGCTTTAAAATTCGTTCTCTGCCAAAAGGTAATTATTATGAATTATCATGTCGCGAACGTGACTTAGCTCAGTCTGAATAGATAGAAATTAAATTCTGAAAATAAGAGCCAAACAAGTTGTTTGGCTCAAAATAATAAAGGAATACATAGTTAACTCAGCGATAAAAAGCCATAATTCAATTATTTATCAGGTCCTTATTGTTGCTGAAAGTTCTACAAAATTAGTACCATCAATCATAATTAAAATACCATGTATTACTATATTTTTAAGTTTTCTATAAAAGCTTACATAAAAGTATAGATACTAAATGATGTTTCTTTCATTCAACTTTAAAAGTATAGGTTTTTTTAATTTCATTATTACCACCGCCAAAAAAGTCAGCATAAATACTTATACTGTAAGTTCCTTCATATTTTGGTTTTCCTTTAATTTCTATAATATTGTATCTCGATAAATCATTTTCTGGCTTGACTGTGATGCCAAGATCCTCTGGTATATCTGTAGTTAATTCAGCATTTTGATCTACAACCTTACCTCCAGAAATCTGAATAAGCTGTCTATACTCCTGATTCACATGAGCTGTTGGAAGTAGATCAGGTGTAATCGTATATTTCTTACCACAAGCTGTAAGTGTCAGTAAAATTGAAAAAATAATGGAGCGAATATAATTGTTAGATTTCCCCATTATTAGACCATCTTCTTTCTGTTAAATGGATAGAAATTTCATATAACTTATTACAAGCTAAATCTCTTTTATTGAACTGTAAAATTATAAATTTTATTGATCTCATTATTACCTCCTGCATAAAAACCAGCCCAAATATGAATTGTAAATGTACCTTTATACTTTGGAGTGCCCTTGACCTCAATAATATTATAACCATCTAGATCATTAGTAGGTTGAACTGTTATTCCTAAATCTTTAGGAATATTTGTTTTCAATGGTTGATCGTTATCAACGACTTTACCACCTAAAATATGAATCACTTGATTATATTTCTGATTGACATGAGCAACTGGTAATTCATCAGGTGTAATCGTATATTTCTTACCACAACCTGTAAGTATTAATAATATTGAGAAAATAGCAATAAGTTTAATTTTCATTAGAATTTTTCCTTTTTAATAGTTAAATAAAAATTTTAAGGCCATTTTCTTATTCATCACCATCTAACCCTCAGTAAAGCTTCCGCAATATATAAAAATATGGACTATACTTTTTTATGACATAGTCGAATTATGTAAGGTTGCTATCAAATTTTATTTGAAGAATTTATATATAGAAAAATGAGCCTAACTCCCTTTTCTAATTACTTACACAGCATATATTTTGTTAGGCAAGATTAACTTTTCGGTTTGATACTCAAACGATCAACCTCTTTGGAAATATCCAACATCACTTGAAACTTATCTAGTTGAGCTACAAAAGGAATGTATTGGAATAAATCTACTTTTTTCATATTCTCAATAATTTGTGGTCCACCCAAAACCGCTGGTGGTTCAAAGGCATAGATTTGATCTTCGGTAAGTTCACCTAAATTTGTTAAGCAGCGATCAAAAAGTAATTTGCCATTTTGATCATAAGCATCAATCGATTCTTTTTTTCCTTTAATTAAAATTGTTGATAAAAAAGAACTCATATGATCTTCTTCGCTAAAATTTCTGTTTTCATTAATACTCGGGAAAATCCTCATATTAATAATATCAATGGTCAAGTTCGAATCTGTTTCTTTACTAGTTACTAATAATTTTCCAAAAGCAGTTCTTGCTATTACATAGAAATCATCATGTTGCGTAAAATCAGTATCTTTTAAACAAAGCTCTAAAATATCCTCATAATCCACTGGATTAATCAACCAAAAAACCGCCATTTTCAAACGATGCAAAACCAAGTTTTTCCCAAATATAAAATAGATATTCAGGAAAAGTATGCTCATATTGAGCAACAAATTCGGGCGTTGGTTTTTTACCTATTTCAATCTTAGAAAACTTAATTTTAAAATAATCAAGATAATCTTGTATTTTTTTAAGTTGATCTGTCGGCAACATTATTTACATCTCTCTAATTTCACATTAAGTTTAGTTGTTTCTTTGGTATTTAAACCTACACCACTAACTGCATCATCAATTGATTGGACACGACTGATTTTTTCATTTTTTGCTATATTTCCCCAACCACTCCCTATCGAAGAATTGACATTTTTTAAACCCATATCCATAGCTGCATCACTCATAATCCCTCCAGTAATTTGATCAGGATTATGTAAGGCTGCCATAGTTGTCATTACACTTCTAGCATCTTTTGTTGCCTTAATATCAGCATCAATTGGATTCATCGTTTTAGAATATTCTCTAGCATATCTCTCTTGTAAATCACTTTCATATTCTGTGCGAGCCTTAACTTGATCTACACCACTACCCCGACCATTTTGTTTAAAAAGCTCCCGACCTTTCTCGTAATCTTTTGCAGTCATATTATTTAAAGCATTCTGTTGCATTTCTAACTGGCGATCGGTTTCCCACTTTAAATATTGATCTTCTGACCAATTTTCACGCTTAGCTTGTGGCGGATGCCCTAAATCAATATTTTTACGGGCATTGGCTCGAGCTTTAGGAGTATTTACTGGCTCAAAACATCCGACCTTGTGCTCTTTCATCTTGGCAAAAGCAATTTTATTAGATGGCTGTGTATGGCTAGCTCGAGTCGGTTGACTTGGACTCCCACCAATATGGATATCCATCCCATTGCCATGTCCACCTGCAACACTCAATTTTGGTTGCCCCATAATCTCATGACAAGCATTCTCAACCTGACGACAGAGGTCATCAATATACCGTCCAACCTGAGCCATGATACTTTTAAGTGCAGCCGCGTATTTATCTGCCAGAGCATCAAACCCAGTCATTTTAGCAGTATTACGACTACCATACATTTGTAAAAGTGATTGTAGTTTTGCAAGATATTGATTAAGGACTAGTTTTGCATTTGTACCTATTTCTGTCCAAGGTTTGGTTTTCAGCCACCTTTCAGGGTTATCTCCCCAAAATGGTTTATAACCAAGCTTTCGACAATAAGATTCCAACTGCTCAATTGCCTTAAATAACTCATCTTTTGTTTTAATAATTTTACTAGTAATCAACTTAGCAATCGTTTTAAAAACTGAACCAAAGAATGGAATTACACCAATTCCTACTAAGGCTAAACTCATCCAGTTTTCAGGTGTTCTTTCTTTTTCATCTGATAAAATAATAACACTGGCCAATAAATCCCGGATATCACATATCTGATCAGCGACAGGGATCATACTGATGAGGCCACCCACAATCACTTGGGCAACTGTAGGATCTTTATTAAAATCGCCACTAATAAATCCAAAAATATATTGAATATCTTCTATATTTTCGTCAATTATCTTATTAATATTATTTGCAAGATTAATATCTGTTTGTACTTTTACAGCAAATGCAAGTTGTATCGCATGTTGAAACTTATCTAGAAACCCTGCAGATTCAGGTAATGCTTCGATTGAAAAATGACTAGATACATAAGCATACTGGGTTTGATCTTTTTTTTCTAAAGGCGCATGTTTCGCTACACCATATTCGGACTCACCTAATGCAAGGCTTAGAAACTCAGAAGATTGGATAAACTCTTGTTGTATATATCCTGATTTACGACTTAAACCTTGCCAAAACTGTTCATTTCCTGTTTCAGGTGTTTTATTTTGTTCAACCATTATTTAACACCTTTGGTTTGAATAAAATTAGAAAACCAACTGTCATCAACTGCACCTGATTTGTCATTTTCATTAAATACAGTTTCATAAAGAACTTGTGCTTTTCCAACGGGAACATCTCGAATAAAAGCTTGCCCTTTTTCATCTAAAAATCCAGTTCTTTTAGAACCATCAGAGAGTGTTACCGTATATTTAGAACCTTTTGCAGGCGTGCCATCAGCATGAAAATATTCTAAAAATAAATCCTGTGGCTTGGGTTCAAAAACAGGTAATGACGGTAAGCTAGGCTGAACACTCGCTCCTCCCATAAACAAATGCTGCCCAGCATTGACTTGGAATTTCCCACCAGTTTTCGGAAATATTCCTGAACCATTTAGGGTAATTTGAGATGAGCCACCCGTAATTTTGACTTCTTTCGGGCTACTAATGATGACCTTGTCATCGGTTGATGAAATTGTAATTCCAAGTTTGCTCAATACATCCAGCGCATCTGCCTGAGCTTGTATTTCTACCTTGCCTTGTGCTGCTACAGCTTTTAGCCCACTTTGCGCTGCAAAGAGGCTGATCTTATTTTGAGCATGGGCAATGACATTCTTTTGAGTACTTATATTGATGCTGTCTCCAGCAATCTGATTGATTTGTGCATCAGCCGAGATATGAATATCTTCAGACGTACTCAAGGCTATGCCATCTGGCGAACTTAAAAGCAGTAAAGCTTTTTCAAATTTAGCGACGTTCTGCTGAATTTGTGAGGCAAAATCTTTTAACTGTTCAATCGATTCTATTTCATCGGTTTTCTGGTTTTTAGCAATGTCACTCAGTGCTTTACTGTTGGTTTGACTACCTTCAAGTTGCTTTTTCGCAACTTCGGCATCGAGGTGTTCACCTTTGGCATTATCCTGTTTATGGGTGGTTACCAATAAACCTTGCCCCGCACGTAAAGCTCCCCATTGGTCCGTGCGCAGTTCAAATCCTTCTCCGCGATCTTCACTTTCCGCTTTATCTTTAGGATGGCTCAGTTTCCCCAGATTTAACTGGCTTGCACCATGACTGCTTTGTAGTTGGGTACTAATTTGTCCCGGTGTATCATCAAATCTGAGCTGTCCAAAACCACCACCCGACACCTCTTTGGAACGAATACCACTGAGCTTTTTAGTATCAGGAAGTTTACCTTTGTTATCAAATTTGGTTGGATGGCGCTGTGCCTCATGCACTCGACCCATCACAAACGGTCGGTCTATATCGCCATTAAAGAAGTTAATAACAACAATTTCACCAATACGCGGTAAAAAACGTGCACCGTAACCTTCTCCAGCCCACGGCGTTAGAACGTCAATCCAAGCTGAATCGGTGTCATTATTATTGGTCCCTGCGCCCCCATCATGGCTATGATCATCACTGCGGGTAAACAGGAAACGAACTTTAATACGTCCCCATTCATCTACATAGATTTCTTCGCCTTCAGGACCCACTACTTTCGCACGTTGTGGATGAGTGGCAGGACTATGGGTTTGTGGGTTATAAGCTGGTGTTGTTGGAATTTGACGACGTTGTAAAATCAACTGATTCGCTTGACGCTCGTCGTTATTACTCGCTTGCCAATCACTTTGTTGAACTAAATTTTGGATTTGCTGGTTTAAATCTTTAGGTAAATTATTTTGGTTATAGTAGTTCTTACCTACAATTAAAAACTCTTTATCTGCACCGTCATGCTGATCTATTTCAGGATGTTCATTGAGTTCAAACCAATAGCCGACTTGGGTATCTCGTACTGTGGTTTTAGCAATAAACTGCTTAGACTGAGCATCATAATAAGCACTTAGGTTCTGATTGAACTTTTCTAATTGTTGATTATTTGCTGAAGTTGCCCCATCTTCGCCATTTAAATCCTGCATCCATGCCGGGCTATAGTGCCATGCTTCTTCGAGGCTTAAGCTCTGATTGTCATAGTTTGAACTATGTTGGTGTTTACTTTGTACACTGCCCGCCCCATCAGTTTGTTGCAATACATCTGGCTGCCAACGCTGCACAAAAACAGAAGTCGGCTGTAAACTACGGTCAGCCATTAGGCTGGTCATGCTATCAGTTTGTTCAGTTGCACTACTGCGGTGGTAACGAATCGCTCTTCTTGTCAGCGCTTGATATTGGTTATTATCATCAATCAAACGTAATTTTTGTGGCTGAATATGGTCCGTATTGCTCGCTACAGTGAGCTCAGCTTCGTCAATGAGCCAGCTCATGCCTTCACTACGCCATAAGCGAGTTAAGAAGTCATAGTCACTTTCATTGAGCTGCATAACAAAAGGGCGAACATCGTAGGTCTGTTTCAATCCGCTCAAATCTAGAGTCAGACTAGAAGCAAATAATGGACTTTTTCCCTGCCATTCCTGAAATAGAATTTCACTAATTTCTTTCACACTCTTGTTCATAAACACACGACTATTTCTGCGGTTATGCCAGAGATAAGTTGGATCACTTACAGCGAGCTTATATAAAGTTAAAGCACCATCACTTTGCCCCTGCGATGCTCCAGTAATAATACCAGTCGTACGAAAAAAACTTCCTCGGTCTGTTACTTGGTCAACAGCAACCTGTACTCCAATAAATGTTTTGAGTGGAATATGGGCATTTGTTGATAAACAAATCAACTCTGCTGTCATGCCCTGATTAAGATAATGTTGCCCATCTATGCGTTGTAAAAAGACCTGACTATTCAGGGATGCATCTGAAAACTGGAGATACACCGAACGATGCTGTGAGAGAAAACCAACACTCTCTAAAATCTGGGTAATATTATTAAACATCACTTTATTTATAAATTTGAGTCATAATCGACTATATTTTATTAAAAATAGACAGATTTGTCTATCTTGTTTGTATTAACTTCAGTTTTAACCTTAGTTTTATAACTATTTTATAGAAAAAATATAAAGCTAAAACTTAAGTAAATAGTAATAATTCAGTAGGACCTAGCCATAGAATTCAAATTATCATTATTAAAACAAATCATAATAAATCTCCCCTAAAGTCATATACTGAATAATTAGTATGAGTTTTCCCGTTATAACACTGACATAAAAAACCGCTCCACCACTGCATCTCTTTCATCTAAACAATCTGTACTTAAAAATTTAAACATTAAGCCATCGATTAGATTTAAAACCATGTCAGCACTTGGCCTTAAGTCACGGGTTTCAATACTAAAAATTAAGTCAAAAATTTCATGATGCAGCCATTTTCTATATTCAAGTGCCATACGGTAAGCCTGAGGATAAGTCACCTTAATTTCAAAAAAGGCTTTAAGTAACAAGTGGTATAGGCTGTTAGAGTTAGCATGTAAAACTATAATTTCTTTCAGTTTATCGGTTGGTGTGCGGTAATAGCTTGAATAAATAATAGCGAGTACTTCTTCTTTAAGTAGACTTTTTTGAAAGCCGATGCACATTTCAATCAAACCCTCTTTTGGGTGAAAGTAGTTATAAAGCGTGGCTTTTTGAACTTCTGACTCTTTAGCAATCAGGTCTACACCTGCTGTGTGAAATCCATAGGTTGTAAAGAGGCGAATGGAAGTTTGAATAACCTGTAATTTTTTGGAAGATGTTTCTAAATTTCGCATAGTTTTACCGTTATAAAATTCTTGTTGTTTCTAAAAGAGAAAAAGCCTGTGCCCTTTCTGGGAGAAAAAAGGCACAGCAAAGCCGTAAAGACTGTGCTTGGCACATCTCAAGTTTTATTGTTGATGCAAGTTTTTTGAGCCGTAATGACTTAAAGCCTGAAAACCCTAAAGGGCATCAAGCTGCTTTAAATTGTTAAGTTGTGTCGTTATAGCTTTTGGCAAAGTTTGCCAAGAAATGATGGATGTGCAAAGCCAACTCCTTTTTATTGGGAGTTCTGCCAAAACATTAAAATTATGGTGGCAGAACGAAAGGGGGTTGACGAACTGGTCACACGAGGCCAGCACACCCGTAGGTGTCCCCCTTCCGTCCTACCGCTACGAGAGGGAGACGAGGAGTTGCACAAAACTATCCCTCAGAAGGAATAATTCTGATACTCGTGTGATTGCGGTTCGTCAAAACCGACTGGCAATGTGGCCAGCAGGCAAAGAATAGTTCCCAACCTTCTCACAGTCAAGCACACAAAATGACATTTGTTTTAAATTAGATCATTAAAAAGTAAGGATAAATAATTAACAAGTTATTGTTAATTTGAGGTTTATAAAGCAGCTTAGTGATAGGCTGCTTTGAAACTATACAAGTATTTTGTATAAGGGAGGATTATGTTGATTTTAGAAATAGTTTGAACAGCAACCTCTAATAATCTTTGATTGTTTCTTTTTAAGAAGAATTAAAAATCCCCAATAACATAGACCAGGAAATAATATAAATATAATAAAAGTTATATCGGTATACATCATCCACCATTTTAGAGGTGCTTCTCCCTCCATAGATTCCATATAATTTATTTTTGGAGAAATTTCTCCTGTAAAAAGCCATCCTAAGAAAAAGAAAAATAGCGAGATAATAATTGCCGAATTAATACAGATGGTCCACAAGTTTAGATAATTATAATGATTTAAAAGAATTGAAAAAATAAAGCTAAAGGGTACGGTCAAAATACAATAAGCTAAATAAACAAGACTATAACCTACAATACCAAGAAAAAATGCAAAAAATATATCTAAGCTAAGTCTAACGTTATCCACATCCATAAATTTAAAAAAGAAATGCCATAAAAGTAATGGCAATGGAGTCAGCAATAAAGCTTTTTTAATTTGTTCACTTGAGTATTTCATTAACTTGATGTTCTTATGTATTCAACAATTATATTATGATTATATATTATTAAAGAAAGCCATAAATAATTCACTTAATAAATTTTAATTAAAATACAATGTACTAAATAAAACAAAGCTAAGCTCCGATTATCATAGCTTAGCTTTGCTTTGCAAAATAATTTTAATTAAAAAATTACTTATTTGATGTCTGCAAATTCAGAAACAGGTTTGTTCACTTCAACTTTTGTGCCACCGAATTTTTCACTTACGAATTTTTGCACTTTCGGTAAGTGGTAAAGTTCACCAAGTTTCGTATAGATCGGGTCATTTTTGTTGGCTTCAGCTACACCCAATAAATTGACATAAAGCTTAGTAGACTGGTCAATAGGCTCACGGAAGATAGCATCTTTCATTACATTAAGACCACCCTCAAGTGCCAATGTATTACCAAGTACAATTGCATCTACGTCGTTTTTAACACGAACTGCTGTAGTCATTTGAATTGGTTTTAATTGTAAATTTTTAGGGTTTTCAGCAATGTCGTTCGTAGTCCCTTTTACAGGATCAAAGTTTGGTTTAAGTTTAATCAGTTTAGCTGATTGTAATAATATTAATGCACGAGCTTCGTTAGCAGTATCATTTGGAATTGCAATGGTCGCGCCTTGTTGGAATTCATCAACAGTTTTAATTTTATTTGCATAAATACCCATTGGTTCCAAGTAAGTTGTCGCAACAGCTGCAACTTTCGCTGTATTTGAAGCATTGTAAGCTGCCAAATAGTTAAATGACTGGAACGCATTTACATCTTGTTCACCATTTGCGACAGATGTATTGAGCACAACATAGTCAGTCAAATTGGTAACTTGAAGTTTAATACCCGCTTCTTTAGTCTCTGGAAGCGTTGCAACGTATTTCCATACATCCGTATCTGAACCTGTTGAAACCAGTTTAATTGTTCGAACTGACTCACCTTTGTCTTTAGCTGGTGCAGTATTTTCAGTTTGTGCAGGTTGTTTATTACATGCAGTCAGTGTTAGTACAGATGCGCTGAACAATACACTAAATAATTTTTTCATAGGTAAATCCTAAAATAGGAAACGCCTACCCTACAAAAGAGTGAGACATTTCCAACCATTGGGTCGAAATGCAATATTTGGCCGGAAATAATTTCCAGATATAGGGTTTAGAAGCCTGAATTCAGCACTATTCATTCCTTGAACTTGCTCGCTAAACAATAGAATTATGTTTTGAAACAGTCTCTAAATATGGGATCATCATATATCAACAAGTGAATATTCTACAAATAACTTGTTCAATTCTGATATATAGTCATGCTCACAGCAACATATTGAAAACATAAACATTTTTCAAATAATACATACATATTTGATTTATATGAAATTTTCAGGATTTGTTATCAATATTTAAGCTAAATATTATTCCCTCAGCAATGAATTCGCTAATGTTAAAAAAGTTACTGCAAACCCTTTCAGATCAAACAAAGAGAAGTACTCTCCTCAACATCCTCATAAGTGTTTAACCCACTAACTAAACCTATCGGGTCACGTTCAACACAACGTTTAGTGATCGGATCATAATCACGGAAGTAATGTAGAATAAGCCTACCTCTCCTTCATAATATTGATGAGCATGTAATGTAGGAGAATGAGATTCCAGTCAATCAACAACGCATTATTAAACTGGATCACCTACCTTAAGAAAATTTAATTTAACAATAGATAACTGAATACATAAGATCATGTTTTATCAATTATATTAAACCCATAATCTTCAAATATGTCTTTGATATACTTCTTTGAATCAAAAACAGGAGAATCAAAGAATAGAAAGGTCGCTCCATAATCAATGACGCACAACTCCTGAATAAAAACTAGATCAGAATTCTCAATTAATTCAAATAATGAAAATTTAGGAACATGGAGTAGTTCTCTATTATATCTTTTTCTAAGAATGTTCCCCATATTTGAAGTAGTAAAATCTAAAATCTTATTTTTCAAAAAAAAGTTTGGACCCATTATACATGTTGAAAAATTTTTAAAATAATTACCATATTTGTATTCAAAATGAGCAGTTATTATATCATTTGGAATATCAAAGAATGTCTCTCTTCCACAATAAATTTTCCCTTTTTTCAGTTCTATATTTGTGTACTCATATGTTTTATCAATACTTCGCTCACCATTATTATCTTCGAAGTAAAGCCTGTAAGCATTAACAGGCTTGTTTTCTTCTTCTATGAAAAGTTCTTCCTCTATCAAAATTGCTTTAATCAAAATGATCCCCTTTTATATTTAACAATACCTACTGATATACCATTTTTGTATACATGAAGATGGGGGCAATCATGATGCTCTACCCCTGGCTGATGGCTATGTCCATCAGGATGGTCTTCTATCCAACTCTTTTGCCATACGCAACCATAACCTAAATGTGTAGCTCCAACAGATTTTAGACCTGCATAACATTTCCCTTGACTCGTTTTATTTAAACTAGAATCATTAACGGGTCTGTTGTAACGGTTCTTTCTAGAGATGTGAGCCATAGTCTGTGCAACAGTATATGCTTGTACTCTGCTATAAGGACCACAATCATTTCCTTTTTCACATTTTTCTTCTTTAGGCTTACTTTCAGGAGTAGCTCCAGTATCAGGCATATTATAAATTAAACTAATAGCCAAACCCAAATTAACGGTTTCACCTAAGCCAAGAACTGGAATTGCTGCCGCCAGACCCTCCGGATCAACTAAAGATAAAGCATTCGCTCCAACATACCCATAAGTATTTAATCCACCATCTAAACCTATCGGGTCACTTTCAATATAACGTCCAGTGATCGGGTCATAGTCACGGAAATAATTGTAAAATAAGCCTACTTCCGCATCATAGTACTGTCCTGCATGCCTAAGTGGGAAAATGAGATTTCCTGTTGGTAATACATCACCAAATTGATCACCTTCCCAACGCCATACAATCTGATTGTGATTATCAGAGATCGCTCTCGGTGTACCTAAATGATCAGTATGAACTCTCAAGATTTCATTTGGATATTGATAACTTCGTAAGCCCACTAAACGATTTTCTAACCAGATATATTCTCGTATCACTGCACCTTGTGGTGTGTATTCGCCAAGTAACTGTCCATTTTCATCATAGACAAATAAAATTTGGGTTTGGTTACCTGCATTACTACCAATTTTTTGAATACGTTGTCCAAAAGCATCATAAATATTAAAACTACTACTCGTCCCAGTACTAATCTCTTCACTTCGCCCTTGTGCATTATAAGTATAACTTCTTACCCCATCATTAATGATCTGACCTGTTGCCAAATAGGTATATGCTCTACTGTTCTTTCCTTGGGTAATGCTATTGATATGGTTATTGCTTGTCTGAATGACATAATTTTCCGTCGTATTAACACTATTTTCGATTTGATTACGAACTAGACGGTTACTATTAGCATCATAATTATATTTAAAAGTTTTGGTTGCTAAGTTTTGTTCAATTAAACGGCTCAATGCATCATGCTTGTAGCTGCTGCTAATATTACTATTGTTCGGATCAGTAATAGCTAAGATTCGATCTGCAACATCATAGCTATAGTTCTTTTCATAGACATTTGGCATGAATATCTTTTGAATTCTTCCATCCAAATCATATTGAAATTGTACTTGGTCACCTACCTGACTATATTTCCAACCTTTAATACCATTAACTGAAGTTTGAATATTACTGATAAATGACTGATTATTTAGCCTTATTCCAGTTATTTGTCCCTTGTCATCATAGTCATAGTTGACAATATTACCGCTTGGTAATCCTACCTGACTAAGTTTTCCACCCAAACTATAACCATAATAAACCTTAAGTTCAGGCGCGGCATTTTGCTGCGTAGTCAAATATTTAATCGTTTTCTGTCTAACCTGTCCCAAATCATTATAATTAAAAAATATTTCTGCCCGTTTATTATTTGCCTGCGCTAATCTACCTTGATCTTTACCTGTCTGCCCATAGGCAAAACTGGTCTCTTCATATTGGTCTGTACCATCATTATATTGATCCTGCTGTAACGTAACTCGTCCTTGGGCATCATATTGGTATCGATGTCTACGCTGATTAGCATCCACTTTTTCCAGTAGTTTGCCATTTTGATATTGGTAAGTACTTGTGCCTGTATCTGGGCTATTTTGTTGGGTCATCTCACCAAAGGCGTTATATTGATAAGTCGTAGTCCCACCTTTAGCATCAATGACTTTTTTAAGTTGGTCTAAAGCATCGTATTCATATTGACTGCTTTGGTTCAGTGGATCAGTTTCTTTAATTTGGCGGCCCAACACATCATAATTATAACTATAACTTTGATTGAGGGCATTTTTATCACTAATCTGTTGGTCATAGGTATTATAGGACAGGGTTTGAATCTGTTGGTTATTACCTAATGTTTGTTGTAAGCGTCCGAAGTTGTCATAGACTTGCTGATTTTTGACTTCTAACTGCCCTGCGATTCCATAAGCATCGGTTTGAATAATATCTCCATTATTATTCAAGGTATAAACTGTACGATTGCCAGATTGGTCCTTAACTTCTGTTAAACGGTGTGCACTGTCATATATATATTCAATTCGTTCCCCATCTGGCATGGTCGCAGCAGTCAATAACCCCCGTTGGTCATATTCATAACTCTTGATTGCTTGCTGTGCAGGGGCAGGGTTTACTACAACAATATATTTTTGCTCAGACTCATTATAGGGTATATTTTGGTCAAATAAGTTATACATGGCATTCACTAGAATTTGCCACCAACTCAAACCATCTTCACTATTTTGTTGTTGTAAGTTGTCACTAGTGATTATTTGTTTTTGTTGAATTATTCTCCCTGCGTCATCATAAACCAGTTCTGTGACTAATCCTGTACTAGTTTCAATATGAGTAGGCTGCCCATCTGCATTGTGTTGACTATATGTCGTTACAATACCTTTAGCATCTGTACTGCTTAGCAAATTGCCATTCTTTCCATCATATTGATATGTCGTAATTTCCCCATTTGGTATTGTCTGTTTAGTCATCTGACCGAAATTATTGTATTCATAACTCCAAGTTCGAGTTTCTTGAGTAGTTGAGTCAATAATAGATTTAGTTAAAGCATTACCTTGTGCATCATAAGTATATGCAGTTGTTCTAATCACCAATCCTTGTGAGATTTCCTGTATTTGAGTTGGTTTGGCAAAATCACTATGCCATGTGGTATTAATTGTTCTTTCTTGTGGCGTTCCCACCGCTTCTATGCGAGAGATTTCAAGGTTACGAGACAGATCATAGGTATAATTAGTTGTTAAACCTTTTTCAATTTTTTTGGTAACATTGCCTGCTATATCATAAGTATTTTGCTGCTGTAAAACATTCCCCCTAAACGTGTAATTAATTTTAGATATGTCTGATGCAGAGTTATAACTATAGTACCATTCGGTATTATTCGGATCTATTACTTTAGTTGAGCTGTTATTATAGATTAAAGTATAGCGTTGAGTATTGTCAGCATGTTCAGTAAATATTCCACGATCTCGAGCATCATAAGCATAGTTAGCGTATCTTTTTCCTGTTTCATCCGTAATTCCCGTCAGCAGATTCAAATTACCTGAGGGCGCTACAGTACTATTTTCACTATAGTGGTATATTTTTGTACCATAACCTGGCCGTGTGACACTAGTTAAGCGATTAGCATCATCATATTTATAGATAATTTGCTTATTATTAGGCAAAGTAACTGAGGCAATTGAACCTTGGGAATTATAGTTAAATTTAAGTACATGCCCAAATCTATCCACAACCTGGCTTAATACATTATTTATATAGCTCAGGTCATAAATTTTCCCATTATTATATTCAACTCGGATAAGTCTACCATACTCATTATAGATTTCTTTTTTCTCATCAAGATAAGTAACTTGCCAATAATTATTAAATAAAGGTTTAATTGTTATTTTTTTATTTTGATTTATTTTAAATAAAGTTTCAGTAGCATTTTTTTCAATATTAAAAGTAGTTTCAGAACCATCTTCACCAACAAGCACTCCCCAAGTATATTTAATATTTGGTTGAGTTTCTTTTCTTAAATATTCAAATTGATCAATTTTCTCACCATCGTTAGGATTTGGCATATACATCACCAACCGACTATTGAAATTATGCGTCCAAATAGGAGAAGAATCAGTTCGACTAGGTAGGCTTTGAAAAGTTCGATAAAACTTAAAATCACTTGTAGGAGATTGCCAATCTACTTCACGCTGGTATTTATTTCCAGTCATAATTGAACAAGGATTACCAACACTTAGAGAACATTGCCTAGGCGGTGATACAGGCCTACAGTAAAATGGTGGCGTCTTATTATAATCTATATCAACCTTAGCTGAATCTTGAGGACATTCCCAACCCACCTTCGGTCTACGTTTATAAAATCCCCACCCCCATTCATTAGTCCAAGTTTGACTTGGATTCGAGGATTTATGGACAAATGGGCCGTAAGTATTTAATCGAACTAAAGAGGGAAGATCATTCAATGGTACCTCAAGAACAGATAAAATATCCTCACTTTTAATATAATAAGAACCCACTGCAGACAAATCCCAGTTATTTGAGTTTGCTTGATATTTAAAAAAATCTTGTACAGCCTCAGCTAATGTAGAACGCCCTTCGGGTGGCGTCATATTAGTCGCACTAGAATAATTCCATGGGCCTGTATAATGTGGTGGTATTGGAGATATACACTCAGATGTCCCTGAGTTCTGCATACATGTACCTGCATCACTTAAAGAGACTGCCCCAGTAAAGATTATTAACGCAAAAAGGTTTTTTTTCATTTTTATGAAGAAATTGAAATATTTACAACATTGTAAACTTTAGTAAATATTTTAAAAAGCCCTATAAATTATTTTTTAAATAATTTTTCTTATGACATTAACTTTACTATAGAAATCTATTTTAAAGACTTATTAAGATTATTAAAAATAACTCCAAGCGCCCTAACTTCTAAGATAGTATGGTAGTTGTCCATGCGCTATAGCACCTATAGACTATAGTGTTACAATGCTGAGAAATCATATTTTCAAGAATAAAGATCTTTCCATAGCAACCTATAAAGAAAGATTTATTTACTCTAAGTATAGATCAATCATTAATCCAATTCTGTCAAAAATTTGAACTGATAATGGTAAAAAAGAATAGTAAGTTTGAAGTACTCTAGCTTTCTTAAAATTCCGATAATTTTTAAAAACTAGAATACTCGCAGTTTATATAAATAAAAACCAATTAACTCAAACTAAGTATTGATGAAATTGCGCTATATAACTCATCATTCGCCGATTCAATTTTGTTACTTTGCCAAGTAATATAGCCATCTGGTCTAATCAGTAAGCATTCATTTTCATCATTAGTCCAAGAGCGAGAAAGTTCTCCATAAGAGTCTTCGACCTCTCTTTTTGGGCCTACCTGTATAACTTTAATATCCAAGTTAAGCTGTTTATTAATTTTATCTACAGCAAGTTTCCATTTATCGCCTTGCAACCAATAGAATAGCGTAAACTTTCCATTTCCAATTAAGTCTAAAGTTGAGATTTTTCTATGATTTTTGACTAACCATACATGAGGAAGTTTATGGCCAGAAGTAAATGAGGGATAATAATAAAGATCTTCATCTCGACAAGAATTTAATTCATTTTCAATATTATGTTCTGCCCCAATAATTGCAGATGAATTATACCGTACATTAGTTTCTACTCCTAAAGCAGCAAACTCATAAGCTTTATATTCAATTGCAGATCTTAAATCACGGCGTTTAACAGCACCTTTCTCATTACTCTCACTTAAAGCATTAATGCTTTTTTGCATTGTCTCTGTACTGTACTTTCCATCTAACTCTAAAGCAGAAAATATAGTAGAGAACTCTCTAACACTTTGATTCGCTCGTTTAACAATTCGCTCACCAACGGGTGCTCTTTCTTCATTAAAACTGTCTAATAAACCACGACCCGCTTTGCCATTTAATACAAATGCTAATTTCCAACATAAATTATAAGCATCTTGTATAGATGAGTTTGAACCGAGTCCATTAGAAGGTGGATGACGATGGACAGCATCGCCAATACAGAAAACTCGTCCTTTCGAATATTGCTCTGCATACATTTCATTGACTGTCCATAACGACTTACTACTTATGCTTATTTCAATGTCGTTATCGCCAACAAGCTGTTTGCAAATCGCAATTGCCTCATCATCGGTAAGAGATGGTTCTTCTTTTTCAATGTCATACCCCCAAACAATCTGCCATTCATTCCAAGGTCTGACCATACGCAACAACCCTAGCCCAATCCCTCCAATATTTGCCCCAGGTTGTATAATCCACCAGAGGTAGCCAGGTCGATGTGAAACGTATTTTGTTAAATCGGCTTTAAAAATAATGCTGATACTGCCACTTTTTCCCATTTGACCAGCCATAGGCAAATCTAAATCTTTTACGACTTGGCTGCTTGCACCATCAGCTCCGATTAAATACTTACATCGGATTAAGTATGTTTCTTTAGTTAATCTATCTAAAACAGTGACTGTTACACCATGCTCATCTTGTACATGAGATAGATATTCCGTATCAAATCTTGGATGGCTACCTCGTGATGCAGCATTTGAAAGCAAAATAGGTTCAAATAGATGTTGAGGAAGATCGCACTGTTCACAGGGGCTCGCTTTAGCATACTCAGACATTCTTTCTGGATGATTCATTCCATAAGGAAAGCGTCCAATTTCATCACCCGTTAAAGATGTGCAATAAACAACATCTCCCATAACTTCTTTTGGTGCTGCTTTTGCGATTACTTCATCTGAGATCCCCAAGTCTCGGACAATTTCCATTGTTCTTTGACTGATATAATGGGCACGCGGACTGTTTGCCAACCATCTATATTTAGTTATTATGATATTTCTGATTCCATAAGTACTTAACATAAGTGCAGCAGAAGAACCAGCCGGACCACTCCCAACAATTAAAACATCAGTTTCTAACATTTTTATCCTATTACTTACATATTTTTAGCAGCTAAATAGTTATTGCATACATTTAAAGCAAATAAATATCTCAAACATAATATTGCTTTAAAAACTCTTTAGACCAATTGAAGGCAAAGTCTTTACTATATTAATTTTCAATAAATCTATAAAACATATAAAACAGACTCCTATATCTTTATAGATTTATTATTTCAACAAATAAGGTAAAGTTTAAAAAAACCAATAATCTAGAGCATAAAATAAATATAACATTTAGGTTTTGTTTATGACATTGGCAAATCCCTACACAATATATCTTTTCGGCGTACCATCTCTCTCAGAGATTTTTATTTTTAAACAAGGTTTTTATTTATTAAAACAGTATAATTTATACTTTTAAAAATATAATTATGAAGTCATTATGTTCTCAATTTTACTTTATACAAACGAATCTTATTAACACGATCAATAGGAATTATGAGTTATGGAAAAGCAAGACATGATATCGATTGTAGATAGATATTTTTCCAATACGATTTCTAATCTAACAAATTTTCCAATACATAAGCTAAAAAACGACCCCACTGAAAATGAAAATTCTTTCTTCTTTCTACATGACTTTGGTACTTATAAATTAGAAGCTAAATTCAATTATTGCGATGGTTTTCCACAGAAAATTGCTTTACTGATACATGGCGGAAATTCTGATTTAAGT
>NZ_JBIUCP010000139.1:0-246 GCF_044538765.1 Acinetobacter sp. ABJ-A23_2 | reverse complement strand
ATGCTGAAGATAGTCTTGTGAAGACGGATCATGACAATAATCCGGATACACCAGACCAAGGTGGTTTAGACCGAGTAGATGGTTCAATTACAGTTGATGTGGATACTCAAGGCCATATTACAGGTGGAACGACTGATGTTGCACCGGGTAGTCAAGTCACCTTAACCATCACAGGTCATGATCAGGCGGGTAACCCACTTGAGCAACAAGTCACTGCTACTGTTAATCCTGATGGTAGCTATACAG
>NZ_JBIUCP010000138.1:0-249 GCF_044538765.1 Acinetobacter sp. ABJ-A23_2 | reverse complement strand
CGGTTGATCCCGCTTCTGCTGTACCTGTCACTGGATCAGTCGCATTGATTGGATCAAGAACCGGTGCAGTTGGAGCTGTGGTATCGATAGTCACCACTGCACCTGTTGTACCCACATTACCCGCAGGGTCGGTCGCTGTCACAGTTACGGTGTGTGGTCCATCGGTCAACACTGGAAGCGTATTGTCTGCAAGCGTCCAGGTACCGTTGCCGTTATTGACTGCTGGATAGTCTGTGCCATCTACAGTCA
>NZ_JBIUCP010000137.1:0-255 GCF_044538765.1 Acinetobacter sp. ABJ-A23_2 | reverse complement strand
CCCCCCCCCCCCCCCCCCCCCCCCCCCCCCCCCCCCCCCCCCCCCCCCCCCCCCCCCCCCCCCCCCCCCCCCCCCCCCCCCCCCCCCCCCCCCCCCCCCCCCCCCCCCCCCCCCCCCCCCCCCCCCCGCCCCCCCCCCCCCCCCCCCCCCCCCCCCCCCCCCCCCCCCCCCCCCCCCCCCCCCCCCCCCCCCCCCCCCCCCCCCCCCCCCCCCCCCCCCCCCCCCCCCCCCCCCCCCCCCCCCCCCCCCCCCCCC
>NZ_JBIUCP010000136.1:0-255 GCF_044538765.1 Acinetobacter sp. ABJ-A23_2 | reverse complement strand
CATCAAGCTGGCCTTTGTTTACTGCATCAGTAGCATTGGTGCCTGCTGCTACGTTACTGATGGTGTTGCCTGCAGCATCAATACCAGTCTTGGTCACACTTGGTCCACCAGTGATGGTTAAACCATTGGTATCCAGCTTACTGTCCCCTGCCGTTACACTGTCAATATTCAGATCACGGTTTAAGCCATACTGAATCGTATTGCCGGTCTTGGTCACTTTCAGGTTCGTTTCACCTGCAACCGTACCAATATCAA
>NZ_JBIUCP010000135.1:0-255 GCF_044538765.1 Acinetobacter sp. ABJ-A23_2 | reverse complement strand
ACTCCATGAAGTCGGAATCGCTAGTAATCGCGGATCAGAATGCCGCGGTGAATACGTTCCCGGGCCTTGTACACACCGCCCGTCACACCATGGGAGTTTGTTGCACCAGAAGTAGCTAGCCTAACTGCAAAGAGGGCGGTTACCACGGTGTGGCCGATGACTGGGGTGAAGTCGTAACAAGGTAGCCGTAGGGGAACCTGCGGCTGGATCACCTCCTTAACGAAAGATTGACGATTGGTAAGAATCCACAACAAG
>NZ_JBIUCP010000134.1:0-255 GCF_044538765.1 Acinetobacter sp. ABJ-A23_2 | reverse complement strand
CTTGTTGTGGATTCTTACCAATCGTCAATCTTTCGTTAAGGAGGTGATCCAGCCGCAGGTTCCCCTACGGCTACCTTGTTACGACTTCACCCCAGTCATCGGCCACACCGTGGTAACCGCCCTCTTTACAGTTAGGCTAGCTACTTCTGGTGCAACAAACTCCCATGGTGTGACGGGCGGTGTGTACAAGGCCCGGGAACGTATTCACCGCGGCATTCTGATCCGCGATTACTAGCGATTCCGACTTCATGGAGT
>NZ_JBIUCP010000133.1:0-259 GCF_044538765.1 Acinetobacter sp. ABJ-A23_2 | reverse complement strand
CCTCATTGCCAGGTTCAGGTACAGTCTCTGCAGACATTACGGCACCTGTGGTTGCGCTAGATGATGTGTTGACGAATGACAGCACACCTGCGTTAAGCGGTACAGTGAATGATCCGACTGCGACTGTTGTGGTGACTGTAGATGGCACAGACTATCCAGCAGTCAATAACGGCAACGGTACCTGGACGCTTGCAGACAATACGCTTCCAGTGTTGACCGATGGACCACACACCGTAACTGTGACAGCGACCGACCCTGC
>NZ_JBIUCP010000132.1:0-271 GCF_044538765.1 Acinetobacter sp. ABJ-A23_2 | reverse complement strand
GATCATGACCTGTAATGGTTAAGGTGACTTGACTACCCGGTGTAACGTCTGTGGTGCCACCTGTAATATGGCCTTGAGTATCCACATCAACTGTAATTGAACCATCTACTCGGTCTAAACCACCTTGACCTGCCAGACTATCTTCTGCATTCACCGGTGTACCATTACGGTCAACCGCGTCTGCCTTCACTGTTAACTCACCATCAGCAAAGTCTGCCGGCACTTCTGCTGTATAGCTACCATCTGGCTGAACCGTTGCAGTCACTTGTTG
>NZ_JBIUCP010000131.1:0-281 GCF_044538765.1 Acinetobacter sp. ABJ-A23_2 | reverse complement strand
GGTATTATTGCTGCAAACCAGCAAGTTAACTTAAATAGCCAAGGACTTAATAACAATCAAGGTCAAATCGCAAGTCTCCATGATGTATTAACGATCAACAGTGGTTCAGGCAGTTTAGATAACCAGTCTGGCATCTTGCAGGCTAAAGGGAATATTAAGCTTAATGCTGATCAGGTAAATAGCCAGTCAGGATTAATCAGTTCAGAAGATGGAATTGATCTTCAATCGCGTCAGCAGGTGAATAACACAGCAGGCCAGATCGTTGCCAATAATGCGGTACA
>NZ_JBIUCP010000130.1:0-284 GCF_044538765.1 Acinetobacter sp. ABJ-A23_2 | reverse complement strand
CAGTGACAGGTACAGCAGAAGCGGGATCAACCGTGACTGTGAGCTTCCCTGACGGTACGACAGCAACTGTAGTTGCAGGTCCTGATGGTAAATGGACAGTGCCAAACCCAGGTGACTTGACTGATGGCCAAACAGTAACTGCGACAGCAACCGACCTTGCAGGCAATACCTCATTGCCAGGTTCAGGTACAGTCTCTGCAGACATTACGGCACCTGTGGTTGCGCTAGATGATGTGTTGACGAATGACAGCACACCTGCGTTAAGCGGTACAGTGAATGATCCG
>NZ_JBIUCP010000013.1:0-74719 GCF_044538765.1 Acinetobacter sp. ABJ-A23_2 | reverse complement strand
TCTTTAGAATATAGTAAAATGCTATGCTCTCTAAGCTCCTCTATTTTTTTTGGTTTTCCATATTTATTTAAATATGTCTCTGTTGCATAAAAGCTTCTTTTATACGTGTTTAAAATGAAAGTATTTTGCTCTTCAATATTTTCATCAACTTTTAAAATCACATCAAATTTATGGGGATTGATATGAGTTGAGTGGTCTGAAAACATAAGATCAATTTCAATATGAGGATATTTGATTAGAAAATTAGAAATGACATCTGAAAAGCACGTTTGGATAAAGGCATGTGGAGCACTAATTTTGAGTAAACCTTCAGGGTACTTCTGGTCGTATACAAAGTCATGAGCGGCTAAATCTAACTCTTTCACAATCACTTTGCATCGCTCATAGAACTTTTCTCCAGAGCGAGTTAAGTCCATCTTTCGGGTGTTGCGTATAAATAATGATGTATTAAATAGACTTTCTAAATAAAAAATTCTTTTTGAAACTTGATCTCTCGTAATGCCTAGATTTCTAGAAGCATGACTAAAATTTCCATTCTCAACCACACTTATAAAAGTATTAATACAGTCTATTTTATCCATCAAATTTTAAAGGCTAAATGATCTTGCCGCTAAATTATATGAGGAATATCTGTATATCAATCATTGTATCTTTTTAGAATACAGTTTGTATTTAAATAAATATCTAGTAGTTTACACGGATTTTTGATTTTATATACCGTGAGTTATTTGGGTTTTTAAAGGTTAATAAAATATTTAAAACTATTTAAATTGTCTTATTTATATAAAGATAATTTTATAAATTAGATCATGAATATTGCATATTTTATAAACTTTTATTAATACATGAAACTTATATTTTTTAAATATTAAAACTATGAGATTTCAAAAAGGTAAATAGATGAATGACTTGATTAATAATAACCCAGTATGGGTAAAAAAAATCTTATCAATTCATGGATTGCTTCCGCTACTTCGAGTTGCACTTGTTTCAGCCTATTTAGTCGGGGGAATTAATAAATTCATCGGATTTCATGCGGCTATTGAAGAGCAGGCGAGTTTTGGTTTACAGCCTGCTTGGCTCTGGGCAGCTACAGCGATTTTTATTGAAATTGTTGGTTCACTGCTGGTTATTTTTAATCGTTTTGTCTGGTTAGGAGCAGGGGCTTTAGGCTGTCTAACCGCAGTCGCGATGCTCGTTGCAAACGACTTTTGGAATCATACAGGCCCAGCATTTTTTAGTACGTTTAATAGTTTCTTCGAACATCTTGGGCTCATCGCTGCGTTGGTGATGGTCACCATTCTTTCTAATCAATCTTCAAAATCACAATAAGTTTAAGCATCTCATTTAAACAGGAGCATTTTATGCGTAAATCATTATCAGCATTGCTTTTAAGCACCATGCTAGTGGGCACAAATGTTGCCCTAGTTCCTCAAGTTTTTGCCAAAACAACAACAAGTATAAAAAGTGAGGCGCCCGGTGTAGCCCCCCAATACGATACAACGCATGTTTATGTAAACCCTGAAGACTTTGACAAATTTACCGATAGTTTGGTCGCAACATTCGGTGGCACCAAATCGAAACAAGGTGTTTTCCAAGTCACACCAACACCGAGCCAGACGATGTCTCAGCTTGTATTGACCCCAGTAGGTACATTGTCTGTATTTGGTTTTAAAACCCCAATTCCATATCCGTTTGGTTTGGAAAGAACAGGCTATTTAGTCAAAGATATGGATGCGGCAGTACAGGCTGCTAAGGCAAATGGGGCGGATGTCATTGTAGATGCTTTCCCAGACCCAATTGGACGTGATGCGATTGTCCAATGGCCGGGTGGTGTAAATATGCAGCTCTATTGGCACACGACTAAGCCTAACTATAACCAGTTAGAGACTGTTCCAGAAAATCGTATTTATGTTTCAAAACAAAGTGCCGACTCGTTTGTTAAGAAGTTCGTGAGTTTCTCGCACGGTAAAGTCGTTTCCGATAACCCTAAAGCCGCAGGTATAGAAATTGGTCGCCCAAATGAAACGTATAGACGTATTCGCGTTGAGTCTGACTTCGGCAAAATGACAGTGTTCGTGACCAATGGTCATCTTCCTTATCCGTATGGGCGTGATATGACGGGTTATGAAGTTAAAAACTTATCTGAAACTTTAGATAAAGCCACAAAAGCAGGTGCATCTGTTTTGGTTAATGCTTATAAGTCGGATGGTCGTGAGTCAGCAATGGTGCAGTTCCCGGGCGGTTATATCGCTGAAATTCATGCGTCTATCAAATAATTTATAGCCTAAATGATGGATTGAAATTTGCACTTATGTTGCCTAAGAGCAGTATGAGTGCAAAACCCCAAGTCTCTGCAACGACCTATTTATTACTATGGACAACACTTGATGGCCTCGCATGTTTTTAAAGATAGAACATATCGAATTAAGCACTCAAAGATTTACCTTAAAATAATAAAAATGAGTCTGTTATTAACCAGCAGTTTATTTTTCTACGAATCTGCTTATGCAGAAAATGAAGTCTCAAATAAAAATGCATGTCCAACTCGTCCAAAAATCTCAACGAATCGTTGGCAAGAAAATTGGGATGTTTTAAAAAATCCGTGTGTGCCAAAGAAAATAGGAGACGACTTCAAATATATACCTTTTGGCGATAATAATTATTTATCACTGGGGGCAAATATTCGTGAACGTTTTGAAGTCAATAATAATGCCAAGTTTGGTACTGGAAATAATCAGGCCGATAGCTATTTAATTCAAAGATTACAAGCGCATGCAGATGTACGAATAGGTGATCATTTACAATTATTTACTCAACTCAGTGATGCCCGTGCGTTTGATAAAAAGAATATTACCAGTACCGATCAAAATAGACTCGATATAGAGCAAGCCTTTATTGCATGGGTGAGTCCTTTAAATAATGGAACTTTTAAATTTAGAGTAGGCCGTCAAGAAATGGCTTTTGACTTACAGCGCTTTATTTCAAATAGAGAAGGCCCAAACGTTCGGCAAGCCTTTGATGGCGTATGGTCGGGGTATGAATATGGCGACTGGAGAATTTTAGGTTATCTCACCAGACCTGTTCAGATTGAAAAAGATTCAACGTTTAATGACCACTCAAAAAGCAATTTAAGCTTTAGTGGTTTTCGCGTAGATAAACAAAATGTATGGGATGGCGAGTTATCGGGTTATTACTCGCGTTATGAACGAGATAATGCATCCTTTCCAAGTATTAAGGGCAATGAGGTTCGAGACTTATATGACCTTCGTCACATGGGTAAAAAGAATAATATAGATTGGGATGTTGAAGGCATGCTTCAGCATGGAAAAATCGGGGAGCAAACAATTCAAGCTTGGGCGGTCAGTAGTATTACGGGATACACTTTTGCTGACCAAGCGTGGTCACCTCGTTTAGGGGTGCAGTTTGATATTGCCACAGGCGACAAAAGTACCAATGATAATGAGCTCAATACCTTTAACCAGCTTTTTGCAAATGGCTCATATTTTACTTTGGCGGGTTATAGTGGTTATAGCAATATTATTCACATAAAACCGTCTCTGACGCTTAAGCCTTCAGACAAGCTCACCTTGTTAAGTGCCTTAGGTTTCCAGTGGCGTGAAACTACCCAAGATGCGATTTATTTCCAAGGCAATAACAGCATTGCAAATACCGCGGGGCAAGGTTCGAGCTGGACTGGGGCATATCTTCAACTGAGAGCAGATCGAAAAATTAATTCCAATCTGTCTGTGGCGGCCGAAGGTGTTCACTTTGAGGTTGGAAATACCATTAAGAAAGCGGGTGGTAAAGACGCAAACTATTTAGGTCTTGAGCTTAAATATGGCTGGTAAAACGAGAAGAGTAAAAATATGAGCACAGAATTAAAGCAAACTAAAATTGGGCGTTACCAAAATTTAAACATTGAACTTGTGACTTGGGACTGCACCTCGGCTGAGGTTGAACTTTCCTGTGCTTGTATTTTTGAACATGAAATGGATAACCGTTCTTTTTCTGGTGGTTTGGCACATTTAGATGAAGCTTTAAACGGAAGACTATATGAAATACGGAAAAATAACTGGTTTAGTGCGAAACTCAATGACTCTCTTTTAATAAATCAAACGCCTTCAACCATACAGGCGCCTAAAGTTTTGCTTATAGGCATGGGGGCACCAGAAGATTTCACGATAGAGCGAATCGAGACTGCGATAAAAAGTGCTGTAAGAACAGCGCATCAATTGGAATTCAAAAGTGTGGCATTTGCGCCGAGTCTTTTAGATACAGGTCTGAATCCTCCTACTGGTTTAAATGAACTGATGCTAAGAAGTTTAAAAGAAGAATTAGACCGACATCATCAGCTTTATTTGCAAAATTTAGTCAAAAAATCTGAAATTGAAAAATGGGTATTTGATGCGGGTTTTCAAAATTATGATGCTAAGGCTGAGCAATATATCGCGTCTTTTGCTAAAGTTTTTACTCAAGATGAATTCTGATTTTAAAAACCAAATTCAGTAAAGCATTATGAAAAGGAACATACTTTACATTTAACTGCATTAGCCTAAACGATGCAGTTAAATGATAAATATTAAGAAATTTCTAAAATTTTCTGAGCGATATATAAATCTTGGATCGATAAACCTGAACTGTCATAAATTGTGATTTGTTCTGGTGACTGGCGTCCTTGAGCATTTGCTAAAAGCACATCACCTATATTGATTAAGGTTGCAGACTCATGCGCATGTTGAAATTCACCAATGAGTTTAGACTGAACATTAAGGTCGCAAAATAAACCACTATGTGAAAATAGCTCTGGCGGAAGCTCTTGTTTGCCTTGTTTATCTGAACCCATAGATGAAATATGAGTGCCAGCTTTGACCCATTCCGCTTTAAAAAGGGGAGCTTGAGAAGAGGTTGCAGTCACAATAATATCAGCCTGTTCACAAGCTTCTTTTGCACCCGTAATGTGAAGCTGAATACCTAATGGTGTAAGGCTTTCTGCCATTTTTTCAGCCTTACTTTGGTCGCGTCCTACTATCAAAATCTGTTCGAAATTTCTAATTCTCGCTAAAGCCTCACATTCATATTTGGCCTGATTTCCTGTACCAAATATGGCTAATACTTTTGAATCTTTTCTTGCCAGTGCATGGGTTGCAACAGCATTAGATGCAGCTGTTCGAAACACATTAACTTTGCCTGCTTCGATGGCTGCTGCCATTTTTCCATTGGCTTGATTAAATAATAAAATGAGCGCGTTATGGCGAGGCAGACCATGTTTAGGGTTGTCTTCCCAAAAAGAACCAACTTTAAGGCCAGCCAAATGCTCGGTCGCCGATGACTTAACGCTAAAGGTATTTTTACTATCGGAACCTTGACCGTGAACCACAGGAAAACTTTTAGTGTCGGGTTGAGTTGCAGCAATTAAAGCTTGGTAAATGGCATCATAAGCCAATTCATGATTGATGAGAGCAGAAGATTCAGACTCAGAAATAAATCTCATCATATCTCCAAAAGTTTATTTAAATTAAGGCACGAGCAAGTCGAGAGACGAATAGCATGTAATGCCTATCTATGACGCTTTAAATGACATCATAGATAGACACTGACTTTGTATTAAGCAGATAAAAACTCTACATATTTAGAAATATCAACGTTTCCACCACTAATGATGATGCCTATTCGTTTACCTTTTAACTCATGCTTTAAATTACGTGCAGCAGCAAATCCGAGACATCCTGTCGGTGTTCAACCACCATCTTCATTCTTTCAGCAAAGAACTTCATACAGCTAATGAGGTCTTCATCTTCTACTGTCAAAATATCATCTACATTCTTTTGAATAATAGGGAATGTTAGTTTGCCTAGATATTGAGTTTGAGCACCATCGGCAATGGTTTTTGGCGTATCAATATGAACAATTTTTCCTTTTCTAAAAGACATTTGTCCATCATTTCCTAGAGCAGGTTCAACACCATATATTTTACAGTTAGGCGAGAGCTGGCGAGCAGACAGGGCAGAACCTGCCAATAAACCACCACCACCTAAACATACAAACAGATAATCTAGGTTACCCACTTCTTCAAATAACTCTTTAGCAGCCGTTCCTTGACCCGCAATTACATGAGGATGGTCATAAGATGGAATGAGTGTCAGGCCATTTTTTTCGGCGATCTCTTTTCCAATTTTTTCCCGATCTTCTGTATAGCGATCAAATTCAACAATATCGGCGCCGTATTCTCGCGTTGCTGCCATTTTTGCCGCAGGAGCATCTTGTGGCATAACGATTATGGCTGGAATACCCAGAGTTTTTGCTGAAAGTGCAATCGCTTGTGCGTGATTTCCCGAAGAGAAAGCAACTACACCCGCTTTTTTTTGAGCTTCACTAAATTGCAAAAGCGCATTCATTGCACCACGAAATTTGAAGGCGCCAACACGCTGAAAGTTCTCACATTTAAAAAATACTTCTGCTTCAAACTCATTGTTCACAGTACGTGAAGTTAAAACAGGAGTCTTATTTGCAAAACCTTTTATACGTTCAGCAGCGGCTGCGACATCTTCATAAGTGGGAAGGGTTAAATTTTTCATAATTAAACCTAATGCTATTCAATGTTTTCGGATGCAAGATTTACTATTGCTCAAGCAACGCACAATATACTGACCTTGTTTAGATAAAATATATAGATTTAGATAAAATGTCTAATTTTATTTTCTAATTTGATAACAATGAGATATAAGATTTTGATTTACATTAAGTTTAAAATTAGATAAAAAGTCTAAATTACTATTGTGTGCTTTACGCTAGGGCTTGAAATAGTAAATAAGTCATTTGGAGGAAATACCTTGGGCAATCGTGATAAACATTTACTCACTCAACTAGATACTATCGCGAAGGGGTTAAGTGAAACGTTATTTCCTTTTTGCGAAGTTGTTGTCCATGACTTAACAAATCCTGAGCATGCCATACTCTCTATACATAACAATTTATCTGGTCGAAAAATTGGAGATCCAGCAACTGAGCTGGGCTTGGCTAGAATCATGTCTCCAGAGTTTCCAAACCTCATTTCAAACTATGCAAACCAGTTTGCAGATGGTCGTCCTGCCAAAAGTACATCTATAGGGATTAAAGATGAAGAAGGGCAATATGTGGCCGCTTTATGTATGAATATAGATTTAACCCTATTTAGGGGAATGCAAAGCGCTCTAGACCAGTTCACTAAAATTGAAACTGACAACATTATTGAAAATCTTGAGCCGAATGGTACAGAAGCAATTCGAAGATATATCGATCAATTTGCCTCAAAACATGCTACGACACCGCGTATGTTAAAACTCAATGAGCGAAAACAATTAATACATGAACTCAAGAATAATGGCTTATTAGACATTAAAAAGGCTGTCGAGACGGTTGCTCAGCATTTAGGTATATCTAGAGCAAGTGCCTATTTATATGTGAAGGAAACTTAAAAGCTTTTTCATCATTTATAAAATTAGACATAGTGTGTGTTGTACTTGGTGTTGCATAACCTTTGTGCTTTTTGAAAGGTTACCCATCCAGTTTTTTGCTTTAAAGGTTTTATGGTATTTATCAAAAAATAACTTGTTTAATCGGCAAGCCTCATTTAAATAATTGAATAGACATAAATTAGGTTTGTTATAGCTGTACTAAGGAGGTGGTTATTTGAAGGTATTTATTATTGTATTTATTACCATTTTTTCCAGTGTGGGATTATTTCTGTTAATTGCAGCTCTTCGCTATCGAAAGAATTATTTATCATTGAGTGAGCATGATTATTCATCGTCAGCAAACCCTCATGTTTATGACAATAGCCATCATCATAGCTCAAGCCATTCAAATGATTGTTCATCATATTCGGACTCAGGCAGCTGCGATAGTAGCGGTAGCAGTGACTAAAAAGCCCTTTCATATAAAAGGGCTTTTAGCTGTTTAAGGTAAATCAAACCAAATAAATTGACTGTCTTCAAGTGCATGAATCACGGCATTATCTTCAAACACTAAAGCATCACCAGCTTTAACTTCTTGATCACCAATACGAATTACACCTGAAATTACATGAACGTAATTTACCCGTTTTGATGTTTCAACAGGAAGTTCATTACCTTTTTCCAATACAGCAGATTTTACTTCTGCATTTTGGCGAATGTGCATCGGTGCATTTGCATCAGGCCCTGCAATTAAATGCCATTTATTTGGATCTTTACGTGGGTCCAAATTAATTTGTTGGTAATTTGGCTCGGCTTCTTTTACGTCTGGAATAATCCAGATTTGTAATAGATGGACAGGTGTATCAGTGTTATTGATTTCACTATGCGCCACGCCTGTACCAGCGCTCATGAGTTGCCATTCACCAGCCTTAATTTGGCCTTCATTTCCCATCGTATCACGGTGTGAAATTGCACCATCGAGCACACAGGTTAAAATTTCCATGTTGTCATGAGAGTGCGTGCCGAAACCGTTATGGGCATCAATTCGGTCATCATTAATAACGCGTAATGCACTGACACCCATATATTTCGGGTTATACCAGTTACCAAATGAAAAGCTATGGTAAGACTCTAACCAACCCGCTTTAACATGACCACGATCTTCACTACGATGCAAAAAAGCATTCATGATTTGATCTCCTCAAATTATTATCGATCTCTTGAGGACTATGTTAAACCTGTCGAATCAAGCTAAAAATAGAGTAGATGCAACATATTGTTGCGTTTTTAATATGATGAAATGTCTATAAATATTCGTTTTGAATTTTAGATATAAAAAAAGCCTGCATAAAGCAGGCTTTCTTTTTTTAAAGATTATTCTAAGAATTTAACAGTAACACCAGAACGTACTTTATTACCTAAATCGTTAGCATCCCAGTTGGTTAAACGGATACAACCGTGTGATGCAGTTTTAGAAATTAAAGACGGGTTTGGCGTACCGTGAATACCGAATGATTTTTTACTTAAACCAATCCAGATATTACCTACAGGAGCGTTAGGACCTGGTGGTAAAGAAAGTGGTTTTAAGTTTTTACCTTGTACGAAGTTCGAAGGTGAGTAGCTATACCAAGGGTTACGCGCAACACCAACTACCTTATAAGTACCGGTCGGAGATGGCGTATCAGTACTGCCAATTGTTGCAGGAAATGAGGCAATCATTTGATTGCGGCTATTAAACAGATACAACTGTTTAGCACCTTTATGCGCAATAATTAAATGAATGTCTTCTGGTAAGTCATTGCGTACGTTTGGAACGATAACTTTCTCACCAACTTTTTTGAAGGTTGCTTTCGGGTTTAATTTCTTTAAGAACCCTTCATCAATATGGAACTTTTCGCCCAACATTTCAGTCACACGCGTGTAGTACAAACCTTTCATTTTGGCTTGTAATGCGTAGTCAGAAGGAATTGACTCGGCATATGGACCTTTTAGGTCTGCATCAGTAATCGTGTATTCAATAAATGCTGGTTTTGTTTGTTTTGCAACAAGCGCATCCCAAGTTTCTTTAGTTAACTCGCCAGTAGGAGATAAACCATTCATTTGCTGGAAAGATGCAATTGCTTTTAGGGTGTTTTTACCGCTCATGCCATCAATCGCACCCGGTGAAGCATGCGCGTTATTGAGCATGACGTGGGCACGTGCATAAACTGGTAATTGACCTTTACCAATATTTTCATACCACTCAGCATTATTTAAGCCATCTAATGTCCATGAAACAGCTGGAGCAGAAGTAGTAGACTTAGATGCTGTTGTTGTTTTAGCTGGTGCTGTTGGTTCTGAAGCAGCAATGCCTGAGTCAGCATTTGGGTCTTCAGCTTTTTGCAGATTTTGTAATGTTGTAGACGCTCGATTTAAGTCATTTTGTTCTTGAGCAGTAATCTGTGTCTGGGCTTGAGCTTTAACAGTTGAAGCAGCATCTACAGCAAGCGGATCAATCGGATCTTCTACAGGAGCAGATACTTTTTTAGGAGTGACTGGTTGCTCAGTTGTTGACGCAGCCAAAGCAACATTAGCAATAATACAACTTAAACTCATAGCGAGTAATGAGCGAACAAACATGTAATTCAACCTTAAGAATTTTCATATAAGCAATAGGGTAAGAAGACTGATCCTAATGTTTATAAAATCACCAAAAACGCAATGTGTGCGTATTTAAGTATTGGTGAATTTAAGCATTAAAGGAATATCAATAAACCCGATGTAACATGTTGCAAGTATTGCAGAAAACCGAGCTACTTGCAGTAGACTTTTGTGTAAATATGCATTTTTTAGTAGATTGACAAGTTTTTTGTATGAAATTGAAATTATAAAAACATTCACCTTTTTGATATGATGCTGCCACATGAAAAAGATAGAGATCGGCAATGACGACACTTAAAAATGATCGTTTCTTACGTGCTTTATTACGTGAGCCTGTAGATACCACTCCAATATGGATGATGCGCCAAGCAGGACGTTATTTGCCTGAATATCGGGAAACACGCTCAAAAGCAGGTGATTTTCTATCTTTATGCAAAAATACAGAATTTGCTTGTGAAGTAACTTTACAACCTTTGCGTCGTTACGATTTAGATGCAGCAATTTTATTTTCAGATATTTTAACGATTCCAGACGCTTTAGGACTAGGTCTTTATTTTGAAACAGGCGAAGGCCCTAAGTTTCATAAAACGGTTCGTACTGAACAAGACGTAGCAAACTTACCGAAGTTAAATGCTAAATCTGATCTTGATTATGTCATGAATGCAGTAAGCACAATTCGCTCTGCTTTAGGCGGTCAGGTTCCACTGATTGGTTTTTCGGGTAGTCCTTGGACACTGGCGACTTATATGGTTGAAGGTGGTTCAAGCAAAGAGTTCCGTTTTACCAAGCAAATGATGTATGCGCAGCCGGAAGTTTTACATGCGTTGCTCGACCATTTAGCAGATTCAGTGATTGACTATCTAAATGCTCAAATTGATGCAGGTGCTCAAGCCATTCAAATCTTTGACAGTTGGGGTGGGGCTTTAGCACACCGTGAATATGTAGAGTTCTCGCTGAACTATATGAAAAAGATTATTGCGGGTCTGCAACGTGAAAAAGATGGGCGCCGTATTCCAGTGATTGTATTCACTAAAGGTGGTGGTCAGTGGCTAGAGCCAATGATCACAACAGGTGCAGATGCATTAGGTTTAGACTGGACGACACCATTAAATACAGCGCGTACAACTGTAGCAGGCCGTGTTGCCCTACAAGGGAACCTTGATCCAGCGGTTTTATATGGTTCAGCAGCTACGATTGAAAAAGCAGTGAAAGCAATGCTGGATGATGCTTACGCAAATGGTGAAAAGACTGGCTATGTTGCAAACTTGGGTCATGGTATTACCCAGTGGGTAGATCCAGCGCAGCCAAAAATCTTTGTAGATACAGTACATGAGTATAGTGCTAAATATCTAGGATAGTTTTTTGTGCAATATCTGTTTTTACCCCTTCAATTTATTGGCAAGGCTGTTTCGGCAGCCTTGTTTGGTATTTTGCTATTAATTGCTTTTGCTCTGACAGCTCCGATGGGAAGCCATGAATATATGGGTTTTTATCGTTATGATTATTTACTCATCTATGCGCTCATTATTCAAATTTGCTTGTTGTATTTAAAGCTTGAGTCATGGCAAGAAGCCAAGGTGATTGCTTTATTTCATATCATGGCAATGGTCATGGAAATCTTTTTAACACATCCTGGCATTGCTTCATGGCAATATCCGCAGCCGGCTGTGTTTAAAATTATTACTGTGCCTTTATTTGCAGGCTTTATGTACTCGGCTGTAGGCAGTTTTTTTGCTCGCTCAATCCGTTTATTTCAGGTTTCGTTTGAGAAACTTCCAAGTTTTGGAAGCATGCTTTTTCTCGCATTTTTCTCATATATTAATTTCATGAGTAAATTCTTTATTCCTGATATTCGCTATATTTTATTTGCCTTTAGTGTTTATATTTTCTGGAAAACTACACTTTATTTTCAAATAAATGAACGTAAATTTAAAACCCCGATGCTCCCAGTGTTGTTGACACTCGCATTTGTTATCTGGGTTGCTGAAAATATTAGTACCTTTTATAAAATCTGGGTTTATCCAAGTCAGATTAATGCTTGGCATATGGTGGGGTGGGGAAAACTCGGTTCATGGTATTTATTATTACTACTAAGTTTAGTATTAGTACTTAAAATATTAGGTCATCGAGATAATCAAGGTAATTGGAATTTAAGATAAAAATTTCCTTTTCTCTTTTTATCATATTGTTTAATTTTTAATTGCTAAAAGACAAGCTTATCGTTATCTTTGAAGGGTGTAATAATAATTACACATAACAATACATAAGAAACAATCAATAATGATTTTGGAGATATACATCATGTTAAAAAAATTAGCTTTAGCTGCTTTGTTAGCAGCTGGTTCAAGTGTTGCTATGGCTGATAACGATGTAGGTTGTGGTGTGGGTACGCAAGTATGGGCAGGCAAAAAAGGAGTAGCGCCTAAAATTCTTGCTGCAACAACAAACGGTATTTTTACTAACCAATTATTAGGTATTACTTTTGGTACTTTAGGTTGCCGTCAAGGCGGAACAGTAACAGCTCAAGTTGTTACATTCACAAATGAAAATGCAGAAGCTTTAGCGCGTGATATGGCTGTAGGCCAAGGTGAAAGCCTGAACGTTCTTGCTGAGTTAATGCAAATCAAACCACAAGACAAAGACCGTTTCTTCAAAGTTTCAAAAGCAAACTTTGGTGAAATCTATTCAACAAACAACCAAAACACACTTCAAGTATTGGCATCATTACAAAACGTAATGGCTAAAGACGAAGTTTTAAAAGCTTACGTATAAGTTTGAAATTGAAAACCCTGTCATTTGGCAGGGTTTTTCTTATATTTAATGATAAAAATTGATGAGCTTAATGAAATCAGTTGTTTTAATTTTTGCCTCATTGGCAGTTAATATTGCGTATTCAGCAGAAATAAATCCATCTATTCAAAACTATTGGTCAGTTGCAGAACAAAAAAAATTAGACCAAGACATTACATGGCAACGGCTCATGTATGCCAATAAAAACCATAACAGTGAAGTGAGTTATTCTGGTTATTTTATTGCAGCAAATGGAAAAAATAATTTAAAAGAAGAGTTAAAAGCCGATATTGCGGCATTGTTTACACCTGCACCAGATAATCAGTCAATTCGTTGTAAATTTCCGGCACGTAGTCAGTGGCTTATAAAGCAATTAGGCATTCAAGAAAATGAATTGCCGCAAGTAAAATGTCCTGAGTTTGAAAACTGGATTGGCCAAATTAAGCCTTATAAAGCGACCTTAATTTACGCGACAGATTTTATGGGGAACCCAAGCTCGATGTTCGGGCATACCTTATTGCGCCTAGACCCTAAAGATCAACAGCAGTTAAACCTCGTTTCTTACGCCGTAAACTACGCAGCAACTGTAGCAGGTAACGACAACTGGTCATATGCATGGAAAGGTTTAACAGGGCAGTATCCGGGTGAATATTCACTTATGCCTTACTACCGTAAGGTAAAAGAATATGGTGATTTCGAAAGCCGTGATTTATGGGAATATGAGTTAAAACTATCCCCTGAAGAAACCCGTTTTTTAGTGAGTCACATTTGGGAAATGCAACACGTAAGCTTCCCTTATTACTTTGTGAGTGACAACTGTGCTTATCGGTTATTAGGCTTAGTTGATTTAGTTAAACCTGAGTCTAACTTACAAGAAAAGTTTAATTACGCTTCTATTCCAATGGAAACCATTAAAGCGATGCATCAACAAGGGCTAACAAAAGCACCTGTGTATCGACCCGCTTTAGAAACTCAATTATTGGCCCAAGCTCATCAGCATGGTGCGTCTTTAGCAAAAGTTGCTCATAAAGTAGCAATGATGCCAACCAAGCAGTCTTCTGAAATACTTAAGTCATATAGCCAGCCAGATCAGGCCAAAATTCTTGAGATGGCTTACGATGATTTATATTTGCAATTTATTAGTCGCAAAGTTGAAGAAAACGTTGCTCAACCACAGTTACGCCAGCTTTTGGCTTTAAGAAGTCAGATTGATTTAGATAAACAGCGTCAAGAACCGAAACGACCATCGACTGAGCCAACACAAGGCCATAATGCACGTAATGTTTCGCTAAAACTGGGCAAAGTGCAGGGTGATCAGTTTATCGAGATTGGACATAGACAGGCTTACCATGACTTGATTGATCCTCAAGGAGGGTATCGAGCTGGTACTCAATTGCTCTTTTTAAATGGTAGTGCGCAGTGGCGTAACGATCATCTAAAACTTGAGCATTTTGATCTGTTAGAAGTGAACTCCTATAACCCGATTCAACCTTTTAAAACACCTCTCACTTGGGGATTTAACTTAGGTTGGCGTCAAGAAGCAGTCCATGAAGGCGTTTATAGTGATGAAAAACAGCACGGTGTAGCAAGTTTTAATACCCAAGTCGGCTACAGTGTTGCAGACTATGACCGTAAACATGTGTGCTATGGACAAGTCCAAGCTTATGTTCAAGCGGGTTCAAATTTAGATAAAGGCTGGCGTGTGGGAATGGGCCCAACTTTAGGCTGTATGAACCAATGGTTTGAAAAGTTTAACTCAGTGGTACAAGTTGAGCTGCCATATTGGGAAGACCAAAACCAATGGAACTTACGCTTAAATACACAGTGGCAATATGCCATTAATAGCAACAATGCTATTCGTCTTAATTGGGATTATGAAAAACAAAATCATCTGGACTGGATGAAATCCAGTTTAGGATATGTCTGGTTCTTTTAAATAGTATGTCTATAAAAAAGAGAGAAGTAGATGAAGTCTATTTCTCTCTTTTTGTTTTAGGAAAAGACAATTATTTTTTTATCGCATTCAAAACAGCATAAGCAGCCTTAATACGTTCTTCATTTGGAATACGTTTATTGGTTAACATGACTAAGCCAATATTTTCTTTAGGAATAAATACGACATACGTTCCAAAACCGTTGGTAGAACCTGTTTTATGGTACATCTTAACTGAAGGTTCTTTTGAAATAGCAGTCACTTTATTAGGTTTCATCACGATTTGTTCTGAATTACTGTCTAATAAAGTTTGTAAGGTTGCAGGGTAAGAAAACTCTTCCCAACCAAGTGCCTGATACATGGTGCCCACTTGATAGAAACCTTTGTGAGTTTCATTAATTGCGCTTTGAATATCTGCCGGATATTTTTGTGGATTTAGATTGGCATTAACGAAACTCAGCATATCTGGTAGCGTCGATTTAACCCCATATGCTGGAGCATCGAGTGGGCCAGGGGTAACTCGAATCGGCTGATTTTCTGGGTTGTAGCCAAATGCATAGTTTTGCATTTGAGTTTTGGGCACATTGACATAGCTATGCTTTAAGCCAAGGTCTGGAAAAATTGTCTTTTCTAAGACCTGACTAAAAGGCTGATTCATCGATAGGCCTACAATTTTTCCAAATAGGCCAATACTTGGGTTTGAATATTGTCTATATTCACCAATTGGATTTTTAGGTTTCCAATCTTTGAAAAAAGTTAAAACTTGTTGATCTGTTTGTACTTCATCTGGAAATTGAAGGGCAAGATTACCACTGGTATAGGTGGCAAGTTGAAGTAGGTTAACTTGGTCAATTGGCGTATTTTTTAGTTCTTTCCAGTATTTACTTGGTGTGTCTTCAAAAGAGATTTTTCCTTTATTTTTGGCATAAGCACCCGCTGTTGCAGTAAATAATTTACTGACAGAACCTAGCTCAAAAATGGTATTGCTGTTTACGACTTTTTTATCTTGAACTGATTGCAAGCCATAATACATTTCATACTTTTTATTATTTTGAATAACACCAACTGCCATACCGGGCACATTATATTTTTCTAATAATGGTTTAAAGTTTTGATCTACTAGTTGTTTAATTTCTTGATCTTTAGAGGTGGTGCCTGCATAAATTGAGGTGTTAAAAATAAAAAGAGAAGGTAAAAGTAAGCAAGAAATTTTTTTAAATCGCATGATTAACTCATAAATTATTTAAAAAGAAAGATGCGTACTTTTATAACAAAAATCACCTAATTTAATTGTTATGTTTTATAGAGTTGGGTTGAACTTTATAAAGCTAGCCTATAAAAAAAGCCCAACATGGTTGGGCTTTTTTGTGCATTAACAACCAGATTAGTAGCTTTCTGGTACAGCACTTAAGAATTCACGGCGTGCTTCTTTATCGGTTTTAAAATCTCCGACAAATGAAACTGTACGGGTGGTAGATTCCTGTTTACCTACACCACGCATCATCATACACATATGTGCTGAATCGATGACTACAGCAACGCCACGAGCGCCAGTCACTTCAGCGACAGCTTCAGCGATTTGCTGAGTTAGGTTTTCTTGAATTTGCAAACGACGAGCAAACATCTCGGTAATACGTGCAAATTTAGATAAGCCAAGAACTTTGCCTTCTGGTAAATAGGCAACATGAACACGGCCATAGAATGGGAGAAGATGATGTTCGCAGAGCGAATAAAATTCAATATTCTTCACCAATACCATTTCATGGTTATCTGATGGGAAAACAGCATTATTGGTGACTTCTTCTAAAGTTTTACTATAGCCAGAAGTTAAATATGAAAAAGCTTTAGCCGCACGCACAGGCGTATCTTTAAGGCCGGGACGATCAAGATCTTCACCGACGGCAGTCAGAATATTTGCGTACGATTGCTGCATAGACATAAGAATGTTCACTTACACTGGTTGAACAAAACGGCATTCTACCAGAAAACTATCAAAAGACTGAATTCTGTAGAAAAAGCCGATTATTGTTTGTACTTGGGATTTTTTTCTGCTCGTTTAAGCAGAACGAGAACAGCGCCGGTGCCACCTTGATTTTCAGGTGCACTTACAAATGCCAAAACATCGCGATGTTGGCGTAGCCATCCGTTTACATAGGTTTTTAAAACAGCTTCAGGGCCTTTACCATGCACAATTTTAATGACATTTTGATTTTCATCTTTTGCCATCTGGATGATTTGTAAAACGGCTTCACGTGCTTGTTCAATGGTACAGCCGTGTAAATCCACTGCTTCAAACCAGCGCATTTTACCAGCTTTTAAGTCTTCAAAAACTTTATGCTGAAGGGTAGCTATGCGATAGCTTAAAGCGGCTTGGCTTGCGACCGGATTTAACGCTGCTTGAGTATCTGATAACTCGGCATGTTCAGTATCACGTCCACCTTCAGCGGCTGCGCGTTTTGCTAGTGTTTGTGCATCGACTTTTTTAGCCCGAGGTGGTTTTACATCAGCCACATTACTATTGTTGATGCGTTTAACACCTGCAACAGCCTGTTGAAACAGGTGTGTATCTTCCAATTCTTCAGTCTCAACCTGGGATTTTTTAGTCTCAGGCTGATTTGCGATTTTGCTTGAATGAGGATTGGAGATTTGCTTTTTAAATTGCTTCAATAACTTTTGTTGCTCTTTAGAAAGCGATGAATCTTTATTACTCATATATCTTCATTAAACCGTTTGAGGTTGTCCAAAAAGAGCAGTAAAAGCTTGATCTGGACGTGGTTGTTTCATAAAACTCTCGCCAACCAAGAAGCTGTGAATATCATGTTCTTGCATCATATGCACATCATCTGGTGTCGCAATACCGCTTTCAGTAATTAATAAACGTGAGGCCGGAAGTAACTTTTTCAATCGGATAGATGTATTTAAATCTACATCAAACGTTTTTAAATTACGGTTATTCACACCTAATAAACATTGTTCAGAAAGCTTTAATGCACGTTCCATTTCTTCTTCGTCATGAACTTCAACCAATACATCAAGTTGATGTTCAAACGCAGTTTTAGACATTTCTTCAAGTTGCTGGTCAGACAAACAAGCAACAATTAATAAAATACAGTCAGCATGTAAAGCACGAGCTTCAACTACATTATATGGATCGATCAGAAAGTCTTTACGTAAAGCTGGTAGGGCACAATGATTGCGAGCAATCGCAATATTTTCATCTGCACCCTGAAAGAAATCAACATCGGTCAGTACCGATAAACATGCTGCTCCAGCTTGTTCATATTGCTGGGCAATTTCAGCAGGATTAAAGTCCGCGCGAATAATCCCTTTTGATGGAGATGCTTTTTTAATTTCAGCAATCACACCTGGACGTTTATGTTTTAAAGCATTGGCAAAGCCACGCACTGGAGTCGCAGCTTTTGCTAATTCTTCAACGTCTTGCAAATTACGTTGTTTTAAACGTGCAGCAAGTTCCTCATGTTTACGGTCAACAATTTTACCTAAAATGGTATTTTGAATATTAATCATGAGAATTCCTTAATCTGCCTGAGATTGTTTTAATGTTTTGGTAAATTCAGCCAAAACACTCATTTTTTCTAATGCTTGTCCGCCGTAAATAATATCTTGCGCGAATGTAACAGCCTGAGCATAAGTCTTGGTAATGCCTGCTACATAAATACCAGCGCCTGCATTAAGCGCAATCATGTTTGCAGCTTTTTCACCAATATCAGATTTATTTTTGCTTAAAGCATCTTTAATGAGCTTTAGACTCGCCGATGCATCAGCAACCACTAAACCATTTAAAGTTTGTGACTCAATTCCGACATCTTCAGGGTTAAGTGTCCACTCAGTAACTTCGCCATCTTTGAGTTCGGCAACAGTGGTAGGCGCTGCAAGACTAATTTCATCAAGACCATCTTTTGAATGAACAACCATGACATGTTCGGCACCAAGTTGTTTCATTACCTCGGCAATTGGACGGCATAGTTCATCTGAAAACACACCAATCACAAAGCGCTTTACCCCAGCTGGATTGGTTAGTGGGCCGAGTAAATTAAAAATACTACGAATACCAAGTTCACGACGTGGGCCAGCAGCGTATTTCATGGCTTTATGATGGTTTGGTGCAAACAAGAAACCCACACCCATTTCACGGATGCAACGTTCGGTTTGTTGCATATCTAGATCAAGATGAATACCTGCTTGCTCAAGTAGGTCTGATGAACCCGATTTACTTGAAACGCCGCGGTTACCATGTTTTGCAATGGTCGCACCTGCTGCTGCAATCACAAAGCTAGACGCTGTAGACACATTAAATAAATTTTGTCCATCACCACCAGTTCCCACGATATCAACTAAATGTTTGATATCACTCACATCAATTTTAATCGCAAATTCACGCATGACACGTGCGGCTGCCGTCATTTCGTCAATGCTTTCACCTTTCATGCGTAGGCCCATCATTAAAGCACCAATTTGTGCCTCGGTTGCCTCACCTTGCATGATGCTGCGCATAATTTCTTCCATTTGAGGCTGAGTCAAATGAATGTTCTTGGTAATGTGGTTAAGCGCCTGTTGGATATTCATAGTCATGATTTACAGCATTAATGATTAAAATTTTTAGGTGAAGTTGATCAAGAGTAGGAGGTTCGGCCTATTGCGTTCCATGTTTCACTAGCTACGGGGAGCTATGTTAGCAGAAAATAACCAAAGATTTTTGCTGTTCGATAAGAGAATTAGAAATTTTGCTCAGTGAAGATTTTGAATCTATTCATAAACAAAATTTATTTATTGAAAAAGGTTTTAGTTTGTTGTGAGTTTTTATGATAAATAATTAACCATTTGGTATATCTTAAACATAAATATATCTAGAAAAAATGTGTATAAATCAACCAAATAAAAGTGGATATAGTAGGGCGATCTTTATTTTGTCTACTAATAAATATGTATTTAAATAACTTGAAATATCTAGGGACGTTAAAAAATAAGCGCTCATTTATTTTTGTATTTGTTGCACTTTTTTATCCATTAGAAAGCTATGCGCAAGAAGCTGTAGAGCAACCACAAAACCAAACTAAACCAGATAAAGTAGTCCGTGTTGCAGTAACAGGCTCAAGAATTTCAAAAGCACAAAAAGATGGCCCGACCAGTGTGACCGTCATTACCGCAGCCGATATTGAAAAACAAGGTTTTAGTAATGCATTTGATGCACTCAATAACCTGACGCAGAACACGGGTTTTGTACAAGGCGCCGATTATGGAAATACTTTTACACCTGCGGCTAATGCCATTAGCTTGCGAGGCTTAGGACCGAATCATACTTTAACTTTAATTAATGGACATCGGGTTGCAGACTATCCTGTACCGTACGACGGTTCTGTCAATTTCGTAAATTTAGCCAATATTCCAACTGCTATTATTGACCGTATTGAAATATTAAACGGTGGCGCTTCTGCAATTTATGGTTCAGATGCAATTGCAGGCGTGGTGAATATTATTCTGAAAAAGAAAACAGACGGCACACAATTTAATATCAAGGCAGGCGGAACCAAAGAAGGCGGTGAAAATTTACGTTTACAACTAAGTGGTAGTAAAACTTTAGACAAGCTTAGTCTCGTTTATGGGGTTGAACTCAGCGGCCGTGAGCCGATATGGGCAGCCGATCGAGATTTTATGTCGAGCCGAACGCGTTTAGGAGAAAAACCCGACACTATTGTGGGTCGTAAAAATGCTGATACTGGTAAATATCTTTCAATTGGTGGGTGTCAGGCCTTTAATGGTTTATTTAAGGGTTCAGTCAATAATATAGGGCAAGCAGGTGCAGACAATTGTGCCAGTGGTTTGGCGCGACCAACTTATTGGACTGTTCAAACTCAAAATCGCAGTCAAAATGGTTATCTCGGTTTAGATTATGAGTTAAATGATAAAACTCAATTATTTGCAGATTTTTTGATTGGGGCAAATCAAATTGAAAACAATACCCGTAGTCCGATATGGACCTCTTTAGGTGCATCGAGTGGTTATTTTCTAAATCAAGATTCGGGAAATTATGAAATTTGGAATCGCCGCTTTGCACCTGAAGAATTAGGCGGAGTAGAACGAATAAATAAAAAATGGAAAGAACTTTCTTCGAACTTAAACTTCGGAATTCGAGGCGATATTGGAGAGACGAGCTGGAGTTATGAAGCAGCCTATAATGGTTCCATTTATACTAGTCAGCTAAACCGCCAAGGCTTATTACGTTCGAATGTAGATGAATATTTCTTAGGTCAGCAACTTGGTACAGATGCAGATGGTATTCCTATTTATTCACCTCACTTAGATCGTTTAAGTCGACCACTAACAGCAAGTGAATTTGAAAGTATTTCGGGCACAACAAAAGAAAAAGATAAATCGTGGGCACAAAGTTTAACCTTAAGTGCGAATGGTGATGTGTTTAAGTTACCTGCGGGAACTGCCAAACTTGCAGCAGTGGCTGAAATTGGGCGTCAAGGCTTTTCGATTAAGCCAGATCAGGCAGTTGAAAATGGTGAGTTTTATAATACGAGTTCTAGTGGCGAATATGGCGGTACTCGTACACGCCAAGCACTTGGTGCAGAATTATTCTTACCTTTAGCAAAGCCATTAAATTTAACCTTGTCCGGACGTTATGACCGTTATGCTTTGTCAGATAACAGTATTGATAAGCTAACTTTCGGTTCAGGCCTTGAGTTTAGACCACATCCGACTTTGTTGGTGCGTGGTAACTACGCGACTAGTTTTCGTGCACCAGATATGAACTATCTGTTCTTAAATAAGCAAAAAGGTTATTTCGCAAGTACGACTGACTATTTACGTTGTAGCCAAACGGGACAACCTTTAGATAAATGTAGCTTTAAAGATTACGCACCTGGGGCGAACTACACTTTAACTGGAAACAAAGAGCTAAAACCTGAAGAGGGTAAATCTTATGGTGCAGGTTTTGTTTGGTCACCAACCAATAAATTTGATATCAGCGTCGATTACTGGGATATCAAAATTGATAATCTTGTGACCAATTTAAGTGCGGACAAAATTCTACGTTTGGAAGCAGATTGTCGTTTAGGCAACCAAGATATTAACTCTGCGGCCTGTATTGATGCTTTAGCACGTGTAGAGCGTAACCCTGCAAATGCAGTTGTCGATCCAAATGTCATTAAGAATATTAATATTGTGCCGATTAATGCAGCATCAGACCATACCCGCGGGATTGATTTCACTAGTAGATGGCGCTGGAAAACAGACAGTTTTGGTAACTTTCTCTGGACAGTGAACTATAGCCGTGTACTAGAACATGAATATCAACAATCAAAAGATGGCGAGAAAGATGACTACTTAAAAGATTTAACCATTCCTGATTGGCGTGACCGTTTTAATACCAGTCTTAGCTGGAGCTTTGGTGATTGGGCGTCAACAGTATTAGTTAATCGTTATGGCAAAATTCCAAACGGCGACCAAACTGCCTATTTAAGCCCAACGTATTTAGTGAACTGGAGCGGTACTTATCAAATCTCTCCAAAAGCTTCTGCTTCAATCATTATTAATAATTTGTTTGACAAAGTGAAACGAGATGACACAGGCGGTTGGCCGTATTATCCGGTAGGATCATATTCACCATTTGGCCGTCAAGGTTGGTTGGAGTTTAACTATAAATTCTAAGAATGATGTATGGATGCAGCGAAGTGGTACAGCATTTGCTGCATCTTTTTATTTAAAACTACAGAGGATAAAACCCCTTATGCTGGTCAAGCCTTCATTTAAAAAAAGATTGCTACTTACAACATTATTATCTTTATCGGCAACTCAAATTTTTGCATCGAATAACAGTGAACAAATCCCGATTGGTAAATTACCCGAGTGGGTTATACCCGAATCTTATGATTTAGATTTCAAGATTGATCCCGCACAAAAAGGCTATACCGGTAAAACCACTATTCATTTAAAGCTGGCTCAAGCTACAGATCACATCTGGATTCATGGTAAATCTTTGACGGTGAAAGATGTGAATATCACATCGGCAGAGGGCGTCAAAACCAAAGCAAAATATGAGCAAGCCTCCGAGGTAGATGGGGTGAGTAAAATTAAATTTGCCAAAACCTTGCCCGCAGGACAGTATCAACTCGTTCTAGATTTTAATGCAGCGTATGACCAGCAACTTGACGGTATTTATAAAATTGAGTTTGAGGGTAAACCTTATGTGATGACTCAAATGGAAGCAATTAGTGCACGCCAGTCATTCCCATCATTTGATGAACCACGTTTTAAAACGCCGTTTAATATTCGTTTGACGATTCCAAGCAAATATTCAGGTTTTGCCAATACCCAACAAGCATCTGAGCAAATAGAGAAGTCGGGTTGGAAAACACTCAGTTTTGCACAAACCAAACCACTACCAACATATTTACTTGCATTGGCTGTCGGGCCGTGGCAATTACAAAAAGGACCAGATATTGGGGCAACTTCATGGCGTAAGCAGCCGATCCAGTTACGTGGTATTGCGCCCGATGCTAAAGCTGAAAAAATGCAGCATGCCTTATCTGAAACGCCAGCCATTTTAAAAACTTTAGAAGATTATTTTGCCTTTGGTTATCCATTTGACAAGCTCGACTTACTTGCAGCACCAGACTTTGCTGCTGGGGCAATGGAAAACCCAGGGCTAATTACTTTTAGAGACTATCTAATGTTGCTAGATAAGGACTCGCCAGTCTCTTTTGTACAGAATTCATTTAATGTCAATGCACATGAGTTGGCACATCAATGGTTTGGTGATGTGGTCACGATGCCATGGTGGGATGATCTGTGGCTTAATGAATCTTTTGCCACATGGATGCAAAGTAAAATCACTCAAAAACTACATCCCGAATTTAATGCTGACCTAGAACGTATTGCAGATACTGCTGATGCGATGAAAAGTGACAGCTTGGTAAGTGTACGTCGTATTCGTCAGCCTATTTTAAGCAATGCCGATATTCAAACTGCTTTTGATGGCATCACTTACCAAAAAGGTGCGGCTGTTTTAAATATGTTTGAGAGCTATTTAGGCGAAGAAAAATTCAAACAAGGCGTACGCAATTATATTAATAAGCACCAATATGGTAATGCGACAGCCAATGATTTAATTAGCGCTTTAGCAGAGCAGTCTGAGCAAAGTGAGCGCTTTGCCAAAGCGATGAAAAGTTTCCTTGATCAACCAGGTGTACCTTTACTCAATACTTCACTACAGCGAGAAGGCAATAAAGTCTTTTTAAATGTGAAGCAAAGCCGTTATTTACCGGTGGGCTCAAAAGGAGATGCAAGAAGCCTGTGGGGGGTACCATTATGTGTCCGTTATGAAGTTCCAAATGCAGGCAGTAAAGTTCAGTGTGAACTGGTAGACCAAGCAGAAGCCAAGATTGAACTCAAAGGTGCCAGCCTTGGCAGTTGGTATATTCCAAATGCAAATGCGGCAGGATACTACCAATTTAGTTTGCCTCAAAAAGAATTTACTCGTCTGACTGCTGCCACAGAAAAGCTTTCTAACAGTGAACAGTTGGCCTATGCCTACGCGATTTCAGCGGCATTTAACCACGGTGATATTAATTTATTGGCTGTCGTAGATGCTGCGAAGAAATTTGCCAATTCGAATAGCCGACAAATTAGTACAGCGCTGTTTTCTCAGTTAAGTACCATTCATCGACATGTATTGAAAACAGATGCTGAACGTGAACATTTTAGAAAAGTCTTGGCCAATTTATATTTACCTAAATTAAATCAGTTGGGTTATGTCAGCAAAACAGGTGAATCAGCCGAAGACAGTTTATGGCGTAGTGAGTTAGTTAAGTTTCTTGCTTTAGATATTCAAGTGCCCGAAGTCCGTACACAACTGTTAAAACAGTCAGATGCTCTCTTTGCTCAAAAACAGCTTAACTTTGCGCAAGTAACCCCTGAATTATTACCAACCATTTTAGCTGTACGTGTACAAGAAAAGGGCCAACCTGCTTTTGATCGTTTATCTGGAGAGCTACAACACGTGACTCAACCGACACAACGTCTTGCGATTCTTACTGCCTTGGGTTCAGCAAATCAAGAAGCAACACGCCAACAAGCACGACAGTTGATTTTGAACCCGCGTGTTAAAGTCGGTGAAGTTCGTACTGTGGTCAACTCAATCAATAATTATGGAGATGAACAAGGTGGCTTATGGTCTTGGTTTAAGGTAAATCATGACGCCGTGTTTGATCGTTTAGGTAAATCTTCGGCTGGGCGTTTTCCTGCAATGTTCAGTGGGGCAGCATGTACCCAACAACAAGCAGTCCAGTTAAATGACTTTTTTGCACCACGAACTAAAGAATTGGTCGGGGTAGAACGAGGATTGAAACAGACCAAAGAACGTATTCAACTCTGCGAATCTTTGGTGGCAAAACAAGATGGATCAATTGTGCAACAGTTAAAGTTGTAATTGATTCAAGCATGAAAAAAGCCAACTGATCGTAGTTGGCTTTTTTTATTCAGGGTTCTTATCACATTACTTTTAAAATAATCTATTTAAGGCAGCCTTATGCGTAGATATCTAGAAAGTTTTTAAAGATTTGATGGCCATGTTGACTCAAGATTGATTCAGGATGGAACTGCACACCTTCAACAGGTAATGTCTTATGTTTAACACCCATAATTTCTTCCATTGAGCCATCCGCTTCATTGGTCCAGCACGTTACTTCAAGGCAATCAGGCAGTGTTTCCTGATCAATCACCAATGAGTGATAACGAGTTGCCGAGAATGGGCTAGGAAGATTACTGAAAATACCTTTATTGCTGTGGTACATATCAGATAAACGTCCGTGCATAACCGTTTTGGCTCTTACAATTTTTCCGCCAAAAGCTTGCCCAATACTTTGATGCCCTAAACACACGCCAAGCAAAGGAATTTTCCCAGCAAAGTGATTGATTGCTGGAATTGAAATGCCTGCTTCGCTTGGAGAGCAAGGGCCAGGACCAATCACGAGATATTTTGGTTGCCATCGTTCAATATCCTCTAATGTGACTTGATCATTGCGAACAACTTTTACTTCCTGATCCAACTCGCCAAAATACTGGACGATGTTGTAGGTAAAAGAGTCGTAATTGTCGATCATTAGAAGCATGATGAACTTAACCTCATGATAATTAAAATATATTTAATGAGTATTTAGAGTATTACTCATATTCATACTCACTTTTTAGAAAAGACTTTTTAGGTTTGAAAAATAAGAAGCCGCTTTCTAAGCGGCTAATATAACAAAAAATGAAGTAACCAGTTTAACTATTTCTTTCGTTAGAAATTTAAAGAAAAATTGAGTTTTGGTCGGTATTAAATCTATTTAAGAATAGAGATAAATATACTTAAGGCAAAATAAGCATCTATTGAAAATAAAAATTATTCTGCCTTGTTCACAAAAGTAGATTAAATCTTACGTGTGTTATAAATCAACCAATCTAGAACATCGCCAGATAAATGTTCAGCGAGTCTTTCTTGGACAATTTGATGATAACGATTTAACCAGTCTTTCTCTTCATTCGTTAGCATATCAACAACAATACAATCTAAATGAATCGGGCAAAGGGTCAGCGTTTCAAACTCTAAAAATTCACCGTAAGTTTTTTCAAATCCAGAGTGAAGTTTGTTTGCCACCAGATTTTCAATGCGAATACCGTATTGTCCTTCATGGTACAGACCCGGCTCGTTAGAAATAATCATTCCTTCACGCAACTTGCTATAGGCATGTATAGGCGCGTAATAAGAAAGTACTTGCGGCCCTTCATGAACATTAAGCGCAAAGCCTACGCCGTGGCCTGTTCCATGTCGATAATCTAAACCATGTTGCCATAAAGTATGGCGACAAATTGAATCGAGTAGAGGAGCAGCTAAACCTTCTGGATAAATCGTTTCTGCCAAAGCAATATGACATTTTAAAACCAAGGTGTAGTCACGTTTTTGTTGCTCTGTTGGCGTGCCTACAGGAACAACACGAGTAATGTCGGTAGTGCCATCTACATATTGTCCACCTGAGTCAATCAGTAACAGACCATCATCTTCAATGAACGAGTAGTGCTCTTCAGTTGCACGGTAATGGGGTAGAGCACCATTCGCATTAAAGCCAGCAATCGTTGAAAAACTTGGGCCTATAAAACCCTCTTGCTGAGCACGGAAAGCTGTAATTTTCTCATCAATAGTCAATTCTGAAATGCTTTCACCATGATGAAGCGTTTTTTCTAACCAGTGAAAAAAGTGACAAAGTGCAACACCGTCTTTAAGCATGGCATGACGGATATGAGCTATTTCACTTTCATGTTTACGCGATTTAAAAAGTGTACTTGGGTTGATGTCGTAGACAACCCGAATATCTTTTGCGATGGCTTGTTCATGAAAAATCGAGACTTTGGCGGGATCTAACAGCACAGAAGCATCAGAGATATTCGATAAAAACTTAGCTGTATCTTGGTAGTTACGAATTTCAATGCCATCTGCTTTGAAAGCCTGTTGGGTGGCTAAATCAACTTTGTTGCTATCAATGAATAAAACAGCCTGTTGAGCACTGATATATAAATGCGAAAGGAATACAGGGTTGTATTCTACATCTTGTCCACGTGCATTTAAGACCCAAGCAATATCATCTAAAGATGAAATGAAATGTCCTTCAATCGCTTTAGTTTTTAACGTTTCGCGAATTGCTTGTATTTTCTCTTTACGAGATAGGGCATTTAACCCTTCAGGCATTAAATGAATCTGCTCTAAAGGAAGTTCTGGACGATTAGACCAGATTGAACCAATTAAATCTTGCTGTGTTTCAAGCTTAAAGCCACGTTGTTTTGCCGTATTTTCCAAAGCTTTAAATTGCTGGATTGAAAGCGTTTGTCCATTTACTGAAATGACCGAACCAGTTGATAAATTTTTCTCAATCCATGCGAGATGTGTAGAAGATTCATCACTGGTCAGTTTTTGTAATTGAAAGCCAGTTCCAACAAGTTGTTGTTCAGCTTGTACCCAATAGCGGCCATCAGCCCAGAGTCCTGCAAAGTTTTTGGTCACGACTAGAGTGCCAACAGAGCCACTAAAACCGCTTAACCACTGCCTTGCTTTCCAATAGTCTGGTAAATATTCAGACATATGGGGGTCTGCACTCATCACAACCAAAGCATCAACGTGTTGATTGGTCATGAGTTCATGAAGTTTTGCTAGTTTTTCTGGAACAGTTAAGTCGTTCATATGGTTTCCAAATCAGGTTGAACTTTGTTGGTGCTTTTGCCCATTAATTTATTCATTGGTTTCTTTAATAAAAATAACACGATTGCGCCAATAACCAAGGCCAATACACAGCGCATAAATAGGCTAGGTAAATGATTAATACCATCTGCCGAGACTTGCCCACCAATTAAACCTGCCATGAGGTTGCCTAGGGCTGTACCAGTGAACCATAAACCCATAATTTGACTGCGTATAACATCAGGTGCAAGTTTGGTCATGGTTGATAAGCCAATCGGGCTTAAGCAAAGTTCACCTATGGTAAGAAGAAATAAAGTACCGACTAACCAAAATGGTGAAACTACTCCGCCATGAATAGCAAAATGACTGGCTAAAGTCATAAGCAAAAAGCCACCTGCTGCGAATAACAATGCAATAATAAATTTGCTGATATAGCTCGGATCTTTATTTGCTTTACCTAGTTTAGCCCATAGCCAAGCTGCTACTGGAGCAAAGATAATAATAAAAAGAGCATTGATTGATTCAAACCATACAGTTGGAATCTCAAATCCGAAAACAATACGGTCCGTATAATCTTGCGCAAATAAAGTAAAAGTTGTGGGTTTTTGTTCGAAAGCTGACCAGAATAAAGCTGATGCTGCTAATAAAACGAAGCAAATAACGATTTTAAATTTTTCATGTTGCTCTAAATTAAGGAAAAGTAGTAAGTATGCAAAATAAGCAATAATCCCAATGCTAATTCCTACAGTTAAGTAGGTAGAAACAACGACTGGGTTGATATGAATAATCCCAAAGAAAGTTAATCCAATAACCATCGCAACAGCGAATAAAAAGCTAAATACAATTTTAGGCGCATTTTTATTTTCTACGACAGGTTTGCTACAGCTATTGGCTTCTTGTCGCAATTCATTAAAAGTTTGGAGCTGCGGGATAGCCAAAAAGCGGAAAATTAATAAAGCAATGAGCATCCCAATGCCGCCAATACCAAAGCCTAAGTGCCAGCCATAATCGCGAGCTAATAGACCTGTAATGAGCGGGGCAATAAACGAGCCCGTATTAATTCCCATATAAAAAATGGAGAATCCGGCATCTCGTCTACTATCTTGAGCTTTGTATAAAGTTCCTACAATGACTGAAATACAAGTTTTAAATAACCCAGTACCTAAAACAATCAGAACTAGACCGAAATAAAAAAAGAATTGATCAAAAATGGTGGTGAGGGCAATTGATAAGTGACCTAAAGCAATAATAATTGAACCGTACCAGACAGCGCGCGCCTGACCTAACCAGTTATCTGCAATCCATCCACCAAAGACGGTCATTAAATACATGGAGCCTGCAAATAATCCCACAATGGCGGCGGCAGTTGGTCGATCAAGTGCTAGCCCACCGTCATTGACCATAGCAACCATATAAAGAACGAGTAAGGGTCGAATTCCATAATAAGAAAATCTTTCCCAAAGTTCTGTAAAAAATAAAGTTTTTAGTGGTTTTGGATGACCGAAAAACGCTTTATCGGACTGCTCAAGTTCATGTTTCATTATTCAAATCCTTGAATGATTTTATGTTTTTTTATAAACATAACTTTTAGTTTGTTTATTTATAACCAAAATTTATGTTTTTATTTTTTAGTTATTTTTAACAATAAAAGCAAATTTACCTTGTATAAAAACAGTGAATGAAAAAGAACATGAATAGTAGAGTTTGTTATTAGATAAATAACAGTAAGGTGCGTTCATTTGATAAATCAAAGAACTGTTGAGTGCTGAAATGATCTATAAGAATTCATAAAAATGAAAAGTATTTGGTAGATTGTGAATAAGCAATAAAGAACTTTCAAACTTGCTTAGCCAAGAAACTTGAGTCTTTTAAGAAGCGTAAAAAAGGGGAGAGATCTGTAGCTTTAAGAGGTATAAATATTTTTGTGTAATCTCATAACAATCTCAACATTATATATAAGAAAGTATTATGATCAGGAACGACTGTTAGAAATTGATGCAGCGGATTATATCAGTGCAACAATTTTGCACTAAATTAGGGCAATAATGAGCTGTTTAAATATGCCATAATTTGAAAATGTGTGAATATGGTGCATTTGTACAAGCAAACAGTATAATGGGTTCAAGACAAGGGGCCTAAATCATGAATACTTATAAGTAATTCAATGTTTTAGGTAAGTCTTATAAAGTTGGTATGAGAATTGCTTAATAAATACCAGCAACTAACACGCACTTAACAAGTGCAACAAAATTTCATTGGAGCAAAATGAGCATGGCGAACAAGGTCCTTCAACTCATACAAGAAAGTGGCGCAAAATGGGTCGATTTTCGCTTTACTGATACTAAGGGTAAAGAACAGCACGTAACTTACCCAGCTGATTCTATTGATGAAGATACTTTTGAAGACGGTAAAATGTTTGATGGTTCTTCAATCGCTGGTTGGAAAGGTATTGAAGCATCTGACATGATCTTACGTCCAGATGCAGAAACTGGTTTCATCGACCCGTTCTTTGCTGAACCAACTGTAGTTGTGACTTGTGACGTTATTGAACCTTCAACTGGTCAAGGTTATGAGCGTGACCCACGTTCGATTGCTCGCCGTGCAGAAGAATACTTAAAATCTACAGGTATCGGTGATACTGCATTCTTCGGTCCAGAACCAGAATTCTTTGTATTTGACGAAGTGAAATGGGACATCGATATGTCTGGCGCTCGTCATACATTAATCGCTGAAGAAGCTGCTTGGTCTACTGGTAACAGCTATGAGTCTGGTAACTCTGGTCACCGTCCACGTGTTAAAGGCGGTTACTTCCCAGTTCCTCCAGTGGATTCTTCACAAGATATGCGTGCAGAAATGTGTGCAAAAATCGAAGACATCATGGGCCCAGGTCGTGTAGAAGTACATCACCACGAAGTTGCTTCTTGCCAGTTAGAAATTGGTGTGAGCTTCAACACTCTTGTTCGTAAAGCTGACGAAGTTCAACAGTTCAAATATGCTGTTTGGAACGTTGCACATCAATATGCAAAAACAGCTACGTTTATGCCTAAACCAATGGTAGGTGATAACGGTTCTGGTATGCACGTTCACATGTCTATCTCTAAAGATGGCAAGAACTTGTTTGCTGGTGATGAATATGCTGGCCTTTCAGAAATGGCGTTGTACTTCATCGGTGGTATCATCAAGCACGCTCGTGCATTGAATGCAATCACAAACCCATCTACAAACTCATACAAGCGTTTGGTTCCTCACTTCGAAGCACCAATTATGCTTGCTTACTCAGCGCGTAACCGTTCTGCGTCTATCCGTATTCCATACGTTTCTAGCCCTAAAGGTAAGCGTATCGAAGCTCGTTTCCCAGACCCAATGATGAACCCATACTTAGGTTTCGCTGCATTGTTAATGGCTGGTATCGACGGTATCCAAAACAAGATCCATCCGGGCGAAGCTGCTGACAAGAACTTGTATGACCTTCCTCCAGAAGAAGAAGCAAAAATCCCAACAGTTGCTCATAGCTTAGATATGGCTCTTGAAGCACTTCAAGCAGATCACGAATTCTTGTTAAAAGGTGGCGTGTTCACTAAAGAAATGCTTGATGCATACATCGAACTTAAAACTGAAGATGTACGTCGTCTTAACACGACTACTCACCCAGTTGAATTCGATATGTACTACAGCTTGTAATACGTATTTCTTAAAAAAGCCTGCTTATGCAGGCTTTTTTATTGCTTGGAATGTTGATTGAATTCTCTACGTTTTTTATCAAAAAATTGGGGTAAACTAGGTGCGAGTTTTCATGTGAGCAGATTATGCGTAAACGACAACCAGTACTTAAACAGGAACAAGTTTTAAATCCTGCATTGAAAACATGGTTGTATGCGTCTGGTTCTCTGACCCAACAATTGACTGAACTTGGCGGTGGACAGTTCAGCGTAAAGCCTTTTAAAGAACACTTTCAACGTTTAACTTTTGCAGACAGTCAATGGATGAGTATGCCTCATACCCACACTTCATGGGTGAGGGAAACTTATTTATATGGCTGTGAAGTTGAGCCATGGGTAAAAGCAAAAAGTATTTTTCCAATTCAAAGTTTACAAAAAAAAGCCCGTATATTTCAGCATATTGGTTCTAAACCGATAGGCCGTTTTTTATTTCAAAGAACAACACCTCTGTGTGACCGCCGTGTTATTCGCTTACCAGAAGGCTGGACGCGACAAAGTTGCTATACTTGGCATGGATGTAAATTTATTGTTCAAGAAACATTCTTACCGGCTTTTGAAGCTTTTTTATATCAGCAGCACGACAAGGAATTACTATGACGACTGCAACAGGCACAACATGGCGTCAGCGTTTAGAAGCTTATTATTATCTATGCCGATTTGATAAGCCAATTGGTACTGAGCTGGTGTTTTGGCCAACCATGTGGGCACTTTGGGTTGCATCAAAAGGAATACCTGATTTAGGTATTTTATTCGTCATGATTTTAGGCGTTATTTTTATGCGCGCTGCCGGATGTGCGATTAATGACTTTGCTGATCGTAAAGTAGATGGTCATGTAGAGCGTACAAAAACTCGTCCTTTAGCAACGGGAGTTATTCGCGCAAGGGAAGCCGTATACGTATTCTTGGGCCTTGTTTTAGCAAGCGCATGTCTTTTGTTCTTTTTACCTATAGAAACTTTCTACTGGTCATTTGGCGCATTATTTTTAGCGTTTATTTATCCATTTATGAAACGCTATACCAACTTACCGCAAGTTTTTTTAGGTGCAGCATTTTCATGGTCTATTCCTATGGCTTTTACCGCTGTAGGTAAAACTCCAGATTTGACTTGTTGGTTGCTCTATTTTGGTAATTTGGCTTGGACAGTGGCTTATGACACTCAATATGCAATTACCGATCGTGAATATGATTTAAAAATTGGTGTGAAATCTACAGCTATTCTTTTTGGTCGGTATGACATCCAAATTATTGCCCTTTTACAAGCAACCAGTCTTGTTTTGATAGGAACGGCGTTATATTTAGAAAATATCTTATTTCCATGGGCGATCATTGCTTTAATTGTTGTTGCATTCGATTTTATATATCAAACAATTAAAACCAAAGACCGCAACCCTCAGGTTTGTTTCTGGGCATTTCGTCACAATCGCTGGGTTGGATTAATCATTTTTCTAGGAATATTTTTAAATTTCATATAGTAAAAATGACCGTGAGGTTGAAAAGTGTTCTATGCAGAGCACTTTTTTTATGTCTTAATATTTGTGCATAAGAAATATGCGAATAAATAACACATAACATAAAAAGGATATTGTATGAAACGGTCAAACATTGCTTTAGCTATAACATTAACAGCTTCAACTTTTTTTCTTGCAGCCTGTGATGACAATGATGATGACTATATTGGTGTAAACCCTGATAAAACTTATATTTCAGAAAAAAACTATTCTCAGGACAGTTTAAGTGGCGCTGCATCTATCAAAGTGATGACCTATAACATGGAGAATGTACAAGGGAAAACAGCTCAAGCAACGGCACTTGTCATGTTCCCTAAAATTGCTCAGCCTAAAGATGGTTATCGGGTCGTGGTCTGGGAACATGGAACAGTAGGTGTAGGGGATGGTTGTGCACCAAGCAATAATACAATTAATCCACGTTTCAAAATTTTAGCAGATACTTTATTGGCAGCTGGCTATGTTGTGATTGCCCCAGACTATGAAGGTTTAGGTACGCGAGGAATGCATCCATACCTTAATTTGGGAAGTGAAGCTAAATCTGCAATTGCAGCGGTTAAGGCTGCAAAAGATCATTATGGTAATCAGCTAAACGGTGCGTGGATGTCGATTGGACAGTCTCAAGGTGGGCATGCTTCACTAGGTACTGCAGAGTTTGCAAATAACGACACCAACTATAAAGGTGCAGTTGCAACAGCACCAGCTTCTAGCCTTGGCTATATTATTTCTACAGTTGCACCACAAGCAATCCAAGATATTCTTAAAAAAGAGCAAGCTGGTACAGCACCTATTGGTACGGCTGTAGAAGTTTATGCTGAGCTACTTGCATATGCTGCATATACTACGGTAGGTATTACCGCTTATGAGCCTAAATTTAATTATCGTGAAATTTTCCAACAACGTTCACAAAGTATAGCTGAGTTCGCAGAGGGCACCACAGGCGAAAATGGTATGTGCTTAACCGATTTACATAATAAATTTGCGGCTGATATTCGTGATTATCTTGCGACTAATGCAGGTAAAATAGTTACTGATTATCCTGGTTTAGCGGGTAATTTCCAAGAAAACCCAACTGTGAAAAAATTCTTGGTAGATAACCAACCTGCTACTAAAAAAATTAATTCACCAGTCATGATCGTTCAGGGTACTGCTGATATGGCTGTACCATATCCAGTCACAGATGCCCTGCAAAAGAGTCTTAAAAACATGGGAACTGACGTGACGTTTGTACCTGTTAGTGGGGCTGCCCATACTCAAGCGATTGTATGTAGAAATGCTGAAATTTATCAATTTGTACAATCTAAGATGCCAGCTAAAACCAATATTGTGCTCGATCCATCGGTAATAGATGCAAGTAAGAATTTCGAATGTACAGGATTAGCACAATAATTTTTGTATTTAAAATATTCAAATTAAAAGGGCCCTAAAGTAGGCCCTTTTTGTTATATTGTTACATATCTTAAAATTGATGATATTAGAGTTTAGATCACTTATGAGCCAGCAACCTGTTGAAAAAAAGTCTGTTCCTTGGTTATTAATGGGATTAGGGTTGCTTATTCCTTTTTTGATTATTGGAATACTTTTCTTTGCTGCAAAGAGTGATGCTGAGAATAAAAAGCAATATGAGCAGCAACGTTTAGAAATGGAAAAAAGAATAGCTGAGAAAGAAGCTGCAAATTCGAATAAAAAATAGTATTAGCTATTTAATGAATATCTCTTTGTAGTTGGCGTACGCTAGGAATGCTTGTATATCGTTTTACGATATAACCTGCTTCGGTAAGCATTTGATCACGGATACGGTCTTCTTCTGCTTTCTCAAGATGAGAGGGGTCATCAAGTTCAATAATTGCGATGACTTCCATTTTGTCGTTTAGCACGACAAAGTCGGTAACTTTGCGGTTGAACTGACTACGAATTTTATAATCATTACTGGTAATTAATGCGCTAAAGGCCACTTGAGCTAAAACATGGTAACTTGGGAAACTCTGTTTTAAACGTATAAACATTTGAGTTTCAAAATTAGTAATGACAGGACGGGCAAAGAATTTTTGTTTTGGAAATAAATAGGGACGTAAACAAACAACAAGAAAAATGCAGGTGCTTAAGCAACCTAAAATGATAAAAAATAAATGACTCGATTCGAACATGGGATAACATCATACAAATAAAAACCCACTCGTAATGAGTGGGTTTTTAAGAATCTTGGCTCTCCCACCTGGGCTCGAACCAGGGACCTGCGGATTAACAGTCCGTCGCTCTACCGACTGAGCTATGGGAGAATCTGGAAAAGGATTTTAGGCAGGAAAGGGGGCTAGGTCAAGGGTTAATAAGAGAATTAAAGAGAATATGTAACTGATTGGCTTAAAAATACTCGAAACATTGATTTTATTCAAAATAATAGAAAATTATTAAATGATTAGAAAAGAAAAAGCCCGCAATAAATGCGGGCTTTTAGAATCTTGGCTCTCCCACCTGGGCTCGAACCAGGGACCTGCGGATTAACAGTCCGTCGCTCTACCGACTGAGCTATGGGAGATTAGTAGATGGCTCTCCAACCTGGGCTCGAACCAGGGACCTGCGGATTAACAGTCCGTCGCTCTACCGACTGAGCTATTGGAGAATCTGATGCGCATTTTATGGATGAAATCTAAAAGCGTCAATAAGAATATTAAAGAAAATGAATCGTTTGCTTGATTAATATGCTTTTGTTGTACTAAAAATAAAAAAACCACCCTAAAGAGGGTGGTTTTTTATAAAGAAATAAACTTATTTCTCTACACCAGCTGGTTGACCTGCAAGTTTTGCATTTGCATAGTCCCAGTTCACAAGGCTTTCTAAGAAAGTTGCGATGTATTTAGGACGTAAGTTACGGAAATCGATGTAGTAAGCATGTTCCCATACGTCAATTGTTAATACAGCAATTTGACCATGTGCAAGTGGAGTGTCTGCATTAGAAGTTTTAGTAATAGAAAGTTTACCGTTTACTTCATCAGCAACTAACCAAGCCCAACCTGAACCGAATTGAGTTGTTGCAGCAGCAGTAAATTCTTCTGCAAATTTTTCGTAGCTACCAAAAGCTTCGTCAATTTTAGCAGCGATTGCGCCAGTAGGCTTACCACCACCGTTTGGCTTCATGCTGTTCCAGTAGAACGTGTGGTTCCAAACTTGAGCAGCGTTGTTGAAAATACCAGCTTTAGATGCATCACCAGCAGTTGCTTTAATGATTTCTTCTAAAGTTTTACCTTCAAGGTCAGTACCTTTGATTAAGTTGTTTAAGTTAACAACATAGGTATTGTGGTGTTTGTCGTGATGGTATTCTAAAGTTTCTTTACTGATATGTGGCGCTAAATCATCATAGCCATATGGAAGTGCAGGTAAAGTAATGGTTGTCATGTTCCTATTCCTTGCATTTGCTGGGTTATACAATATTAAGTGGCTCTATTGTAAATGATTCTGTTCACAATAGGGCATCGTTTTAAAGAACTATACACAATAAAGATCTAATTAATACGCATAACACAGATTGAAAAAAAGACTTAATTAAATCGGATTATTCAATTCAAAATATTCACTTTCAACAGAGAACTGTTTTGAAATAGCTTGTGCCAAACGTTGAACACCATAACGTTCGGTTGCATGGTGACCACAGGCAAAATAATGAACACCTAATTCTTTTGCTTCATAAAAAGTTCGTTCACTGACTTCACCTGAAATGTAAGCATCGCAGTTTTGCAAAGCAGCTTTAGCAATAAAATCTTGAGCGCCCCCTGTACAGAAGCCTACTTTTTGAATGCTTTGTTTTTCAGCTGGTAAGTGAATCACCTTAAAATCAAAACTGTTTTGTAGTTTTGCTTTAAATTCATCTACAGAAAGCGCTTGTTCTAAATAACCAATATTACTAATCGGATGTTTCTCGGTTAAATCAAGGGGTTCTAAATTTTGTAAGTTTAGTTTTTCTGCAATAGCGATATTATTGCCTAAACTTGGATGCGCGTCTAAAGGTAGATGATAAGCCACCAATGAAATATTATTTTGAATAAGTTTTTTAATGCGATTGCCTCGCATACCAGTGATTGGATACGGTTCGCCCTTCCAAAAATAACCGTGGTGTACGAGTAATAAGTCTGCATTTTGAGCAATGGCTGCATCAATCGCATCTTCAGAAGCAGTAACTGCACACAGAATACGTTTTACTTCAGTTGAACCTTCAATTTGCAGGCCATTTGGTGCGTAATCTTTAAACTCTGCTGCTTTTAAGGTTTGGTCGCACCACTGAATAATTTCATGCAAATTCGCCATGATATTTCCTGAATTGAGTAGTAAATAGTTGCTAAAGCTATAGAAACATATTTTGTTGTGTAACTAAAGCTAGACAAATCTTTTTTGACTTTTTTATGTATATCGACATATTTAATTTAAAATGCTTAACTGAAAACTCTTTTTGTTCAATATATTAATTTAATTAAAAACTTCTTTGCGTAGAGGATATGAACGTGCGCCGCACCTTTACATGGTTACCTTGGGTGTTACTTATTATTGTAATTGCCAGTTTTATTGCATGGCAAAAATACCATCAGCCGAAACCAACTGTTGCAGTTGATGGGGTGCAAATGCCTGCTGAGAAAGTTGAGCCACTGGTGGATACTTCTCGAACGGGTGGGGTGGTGTCTTATAGTGCTGCGGTAAAAGTTGCAGCGCCAGCAGTTGTTAATATTTTTACGACCCAGAAAGTTAAACAAAATCATCCTTTATTAAGTGATCCGGTTTTCCGTGAATTTTTTGGAAATCAGGTTCCCGAACAACAACAGCAAAATGAAAATAGCTTAGGTTCAGGGGTTATTGTTCGTGCTGATGGTTATATTCTTACCAATAACCATGTGATTGCTCAAGCTGATCAGATTGTAGTTGCTTTACATGACGGACGTCGTGCAGAAGCTACAATTGTTGGAACTGACCCAGATACCGATTTGGCAGTCATTAAAATCGATTTAGATAAACTGCCAGTATTGCCATTTAAGTTAAGTGGTAATGAGGTAGGCGATGTTGTTTTAGCAATTGGTAACCCATTTGGTGTTGGGCAAACGGTAACCCAAGGTATTGTTTCAGCAACAGGTCGCTCAGATTTAGGTATTAATACCTATGAAGACTTTATTCAAACTGATGCAGCAATTAACCCTGGGAATTCAGGTGGGGCTTTAATTGATGTGGCTGGTAACTTGATTGGTGTGAATACGGCTATTTTTTCACAATCAGGTGGCTCTTTAGGTATTGGCTTCGCAATTCCTGCTAAGGTTTGTCAACAAGTACTCAACTCAATTTTAAAAGATGGTCGTGTAGTTCGTGGCTGGTTAGGTATTAGTTTACTTCCACCTACACAAGATGATGTATTGGCACCAAAACCACCAGTAGGTGTAGTTGTTGCTGATGTATTAAAAAGTGGTCCAGCGGCTTCAGCTGGGATTAAAGTTGGCGATAAAATTGTTCAGGTAAATAATGAACCGATTACTTCGGCTTCTCATTTGATTAATTACGTGGCTTTACAAGCGCCAAATAGCGAAATTAATGTGTTGGTTGAACGAGATGGGAAACAACAAAACTTTGTTGTGACTGTGGGCGAGCGAAAAGCGCAAAATACTCAATCTCAGTATATCCCGCTTCCTAAACGTTAAAACCTCATAAAAAAAAGCCTCACGATGAGGCTTTTTTTTTTATGACTACTGATTAAGAATGGCTAAGACTTTGATGTTGGTTTTTAAACTCAGCTAAAGCCTCAATTCGATATTGAATGAGCATTTCACCAATTTCCGCACCTTTAATGTTCTCTGGTAAATCCTGAACTTTAATAGAGCGAACAATCTGCATGGCTTCACGCATATATTGAGCTTGAGGATACGGACGATCTTCTAGTCCTAATCTTCCTTTTGCATCACACTCACAGGCTTGGACAAAAGCCTCGACTCTTTCTGGGCGACGTAAAACATCTAGGCGTTGTAATAGACGCCATAAAGTGCCTGGTTTTAATGACATAATCTGGTGGCATTTTAAATGTTCTTTACACACTGATAATGCCAATTGCTTAGTTTGTGTTGGAACTCTTAAACGCTCACATAATTGAGTAACCGGTTTAATTCCACGTTCTTCATGCATGATATGACGAGGAAGCTCATCGGCTGGAGTAAGCGCTTTACCCAAATCATGTACTAAAACAGCAAAACGTACATCGAGTGAATAATTAGATTTACAAGCTTGTTGCAGAGACATAAGGGTATGAACGCCACAATCTACCTCAGGATGATATTCAGGACGTTGAGGTACACCGAATAAAGCATCAATCTCTGGGAAAAGATGTTTTAATGCGCCGCAATCACGCAAAGTTTGGAAGTAAATATCAGCATGAGTTTCCATTAAAGCGCGAGAAGTTTCTTTCCATACACGCTCTGGTGTTAATGCATCTAGTTCACCTGACTCTGCCATGGTGTGCATAAGCTGCAAGGTCTCAGGAGCAATTTGAAAACCATATGGGAAATATCGAGCTGCAAAACGAGCGACACGTAAAACCCGTAAAGGATCTTCAGCAAATGCTTCCGAAACATGACGCAAAATTTTATTTTCTAAGTCGCTTTGGCCACCATATGGATCGTATATTTTGCCGTCTTGATCCATGGCTATTGCATTAATAGTTAAGTCACGACGAATTAAGTCGTCTTCTAAACTTACAGTTGTATCAGTAAAAAATTGAAATCCGTGGTATCCCTGACCAGACTTTCGTTCGGTTCGTGCAAGTGCATATTCTTCTTTGGTTTGGGGATGAAGAAACACAGGGAAATCTTTGCCTACAGGTTGGAAACCTTGGGCGAGCATGTGTTCCGGCGTTGCACCGACCACAACATAGTCTTTTTCTTGATAGGGATGCCCAAGTAAATAATCTCGAACAGCACCGCCTACTAAATACACTTGCATGAAAAAACCTCTATTCTTCAAGCAATCATGCTACAGAATAGAGGTTTTCTCAAGTCATTAGAAAGGCTTTTCGTAAAAAGCGGTTTCTAAATTACTTTTCTTGTTGTTGAATCTCAGCAACTGTTAAAGCAGTCATATTGATAAGACGGCGAGTTGTCGCTGTAGGTGTCAAAATATGAACTGGTTTAGCAGCACCTAGCAAAATTGGACCAATTGTAACGTTGTTACCAGAAGTTGCTTTTAACAAGTTAAATGAAATGTTTGCTGCATCTAGGTTCGGCATAATAAGCAAGTTTGCAGAACCTTTAAAACGTGAACCTGGGAAAGCATATTGACGAATGCTTTCGTCTAATGCTGCATCACCATGCATTTCACCTTCAACTTCAAGCTCAGGAGCTTGCTCAGATAAAATACGATAAACTTCACGCATTTTTTGAGCGCTTGAATCAGTCTGGTCGCTACCGAAACTTGAGTGAGAAAGTAAAGCTACACGTGGTGTAATACCAAAGCGACGTACTTCTTCAGCTGCTAAAATTGTCATTTCAGCAAGTTGTTCAGCAGTCGGGTTAGTGTTTACATACGTATCAGCAATAAACAAATTACGATCTTCAAGCATTAATGCATTGAGCGTGAAGAAGTTGTTCATACCTTCTTTAAGGCCAATAACGTTACGTACGAAATCAAGGTGAATGTTATAGCTACTGTAAGTACCACATAACATACCGTCTGCTTTACCAAATTTAACCAGAAGAGATGCGATTAAAGTTGAACGACGGCGAGCTTCACGTTGAGCATATTCAACAGTAATGCCTTTACGTTGCATTGTTTGATAGTAGTCTTTCCAAAACTCTTCATACATCGGGTTTTGTTCTTGATCTACAATCTCAATGTTCACGCCATGTTGTAAGCGTAGACCCAATTTTTTGATGTTTGCTTCAATGACTGCAGTACGACCAACTAAAATTGGTTTAGCTAAATCTTCATCAACTGCAATTTGAACAGCACGTAATACGCGCTCATCTTCACCTTCAGCGTATGCAATACGTTTAGGATCAGTTTTTGCTTGAGCAAAGATTGGTTTCATCAAGAATGCTGAGTTATAAACAAACTCAGAAAGTTTTTGACGATATGCAGAGAAATCTTCGATAGGACGAGTTGCAACACCTGAGTCCATTGCAGCTTTAGCAACAGCAGGTGCAATTTCTAAAATCAAGCGTTGGTCAAGTGGGCGTGGAATTAAGTAGTCACGACCAAATGAAGCAGATTTTTCACCATAAGTTGCTGCATCAGCTTCTACATGAGCCATACGTGCAATTGCGTGTACACATGCAATTTTCATATCTTCGTTAATAGTTGTCGCACCTACGTCAAGTGCACCACGGAAGATATAAGGGAAACATAAAGCGTTGTTTACTTGGTTCGGGTAGTCCGAACGACCAGTTGCCATAATGACATCAGGACGTACTTCATGTGCGTGTTCAGGCAGAATTTCTGGATCTGGGTTTGCCAAAGCAAAGATAATTGGATTTTCAGCCATTTGTTTCACCATATCTTTGGTGAGAATACCCGCAGCTGAAAGCCCCAAGAACATATCTGCATCAGCCATTACTTCATGTAATTGCGTCGCTTTAATGTCTTGTACATAACGTTTTTTAGATTCATCTAAGCCTTCACGTGAAGTCGTAAGTAGACCACGAGAGTCGGCAACAATGATATTTTCTTTATTTACGCCTAGAGCGCAAAGTAAATCTAAACAAGAAAGGGCAGCAGCACCTGCGCCTGAAGCAACAATTTTGATTTCTTCAATTTTCTTGTTAACTAGTTGTAGAGCATTTAATAATGCTGAACCTACAATAATACTTGTACCGTGTTGGTCATCATGGAACACAGGAATTTTCATGCGTTCACGAAGTTTCTTCTCGATATAGAAACATTCTGGCGCTTTGATATCTTCAAGGTTAATACCGCCGAAAGTTGGTTCTAATGAAGCAACAATATCAACGATTTTATCTGGATCGTTTTCAGCAATTTCAATATCAAATACGTCAACACCAGCGAACTTTTTGAACAGAACGCCTTTACCTTCCATTACTGGTTTAGAAGCTAATGGACCGATGTTACCTAAACCAAGAACCGCAGTACCGTTACTTACAACAGCCACTAAGTTGCCACGTGCAGTGTATTTTGCAGCAGCTGAAGGATCACGTTCAATCTCTAAACATGGAGCAGCAACCCCTGGTGAATAAGCTAGAGCCAAATCTCGTTGGTTGACGAGTTGCTTACTAGGCGTGACGCTGATTTTCCCTGGATTTGGATATTCGTGGTAATTTAAAGCGGCCTGTTTTAAAGATTGATCGTCCATCTGAGTCTCTATTTGATACAAAAAAGCAAACTAGTCAAATCACTCATTTAGGGGGAGGCAACTCAGTTCTTTTACTATGCTTTAATTTTTACCAATTAAGAGAATAGTAGACGAATTGCCAATAGCCCCGTAGTGAGCTAAATGCTAAAGAATATAACACTACTTCTTTATTTCTCACAGTCAAAAACGCTCATTTTTGGAAAAACCAGCGCATGTAAAATAGACTGTTAAAACAATTATGAAACATACGTATTTGATTGTAGATATTGAATAATCTGATTTGGATGAAGCGGGCGACTAAAGAAATAGCCTTGTAAAAAATCACATTGTTGTTTTTGTAGATAAATAACTTGTTCTTCAGTTTCAACACCTTCAGCAACCAGTTTAAGCCCCATACTTTTGCCCATTGCAATCATGGCATTGACGATAGCTTCTTGTTTTTGATCACCGATTTTCGAAATAAAGGCTCGATCAATTTTCAAAACATCAATTGGGTATTCGGTTAGATAAGCTAAAGATGAATAGCCAGTACCAAAATCATCGAGTGCAATGGAAATATTGCGTTCTTTAATTGAGTGTAATAGTTTCTTCACATTATCGGTATTGTCCAATAAAGCTGATTCAGTAATTTCTAGTTCTATATTTGAACCATCTAGCTGATATTGCTCTAAGAATTCATCTAAATCATTAAGTAATAGGCCTCGATGAATTTGTTGGGCAACAATATTTACCGATACTTGAATATCTGTATAACCTGCATTTTTCCATTCTTGTAATTGTTTGCCGACTTTATCTAAAACAACTTTACCAATATCAGAAATAAGACTACTACGCTCGGCAAAAGGAATGAACATATTTGGCATAACTAGTCCTTTTTCAGGATGCTGCCAGCGAATTAAAGCTTCAAAGCCCTTAACCGATTTATCATTTAAATTAATTTTCGGTTGGTAATAAACCACAAATTCATCATTTTGAATGGCTTTACGTAGCTCTTGTTCTAAATCTGCTGTCTTATAGGGATTCGTTGTTTTATTACAATAGTAGCTAATAGTATTGCCGCCCAAACGTTTTGCTTCGGACAATGCTTGTTCTGCGTGGTTGTTGAGATGGTCAATTTGTCTGCCGTGCTCAGGAAAACAAGCAACTCCAATAGAGGCTGTAATAAAATATTCTTGCTGATCAATATAAAAAGGGGCATTTAATGCTTGTAATATATTTTGGCAATATTGCTCAATATTTGGGTGAATCGGTGATATTTCATAAATGATTGCAAAATCATCCCCATTTAAATAAGCAACTAAAATGGCATTAATATTGGTAAGTCGTAGACGTTGTGCAAATTGTTTTAGCAGTTCATCACCACTATCATTATTTAGAAATTCATTAAATGCTCTAAATCTATCAATATTAATACGTATTAATGCCAAATTTTTAAAACTATAAGAGGGATTGACTAAATACTGATGTAATTGATTGTAATAATAAAAACGGTTAGGAAGATGAGTTAAACTATCATAATTTTTTAAATAAGATAAATGTTGCTCTTGGCGCTTTTGCTCAGTTAAATCACGTGCAAAACCAATATAATTAATAACTTGGCTGTGTTCATCTTTCACTGCATTAATATGAAGCCATAAATAAACACTCTTACCCGATGCAAACTTTTCATCAAATTGGCCCATATATTCGCCAGTTTTTAGAAGTTGTTGAGTAATTGAGTCATGAAACTGTTGTTGCTGTAATTTCTGATTTATTGCGATGTTAAATAGCTGCTGATTTAATAATTCAGACTTTGAAAAACCAGTTAATTTTTCATAATAGGGGTTAACATCAATATAATTAAGTTTTTCATCTAGAATAAAAATTCCTTCAGCAGCTTGTTCAAGCACAATAGCGCAGAGTCTTAGATGCTCTTGATCTTTTTTTTCCTGATGAATATCTCTGGTCATTCCGACCATGCGTAAAGCTTTATTGGTTTTAGGATCACGGCTAATGACACGGCCTACATCATGAATCCAACGCCAAGAGCCATTACGACGTAAGATACGGAAAGTAATATTGAAATGATCAGATTTTCCTTCCAAGTGTTCTTTTAAACGCTCATCAAATAATTGTCGGTCATTGGGATGGATACGCTCTAATATGGTCTTGAGATGTAAAGAGGTATTTTGCGTTTGTTTTTGCTGATCAAAGAAAGTGATTTCTAGTTTTTGTTTTTCAATATCCCAGTCCCACGGTCGAATACCTGCGGTTTCATGAGCAAATGCTAAATTATGATGATTGCTTTCAAGCCTCTCATTCATTTTAGTTAAGTCATATGTTCTTTCACGTACTTTTTGTTCGAGTAAATGATTATTAAATTGAAGCTGTGCCTCGATATCTTTGGATTTATTTACTTCTTGCTGAAGCTGTACACATAATTCTTCAGCCCATTGTGTATGCTGTTCTGCGACTTGTACGAGTTGTTTATTTTTAAATAGTAGTTGAGAGATTTTTTGATAGTTACGTTGAGTTGCATAAGCACAAAGCAAAGTTGCTACAAAGGCTAAGTTATAAGCAAAGTAAAAAGGAAGTTGCGTGATTTGAGAATGGGTAAATTGACTAATAATGAGTGGAACTGTACTTGGAATAAACAGCAAATAAAAATATCGGGGCTGCTGAGTCAGAAAAGTCAGGCCAATAATGTGTGCTGAGGTAATAAATAGGGCAATGAGGATATGAACATCAGAGACGGATATTAATGTAGCTGGAAGCGAAAAATGAAGAACAATTATATTTATTCCCATTAAAATTCCAGAGAGCAAACAAATACCTTGCAGCGTTAAATCAGTTTTCTTAATAAAATTAATATCACGATACTGGGTTAAAAGTTTTGGAATAAATAATAGACAAGTAAAAGTTAAAACAGTAAAGCCAATTGACCAAATAAATTTAGTAATGTAAGAAATAAAGTAACAAGAGAAAATAATGGCTGAAATCAGACAAAGTAATATTAAGCTAATCAGATACCAGCGAATATATTGAATTGAGAGCCGGAGCTGTTCAATTTTGGTTTGATGCTGTAAATATTCTTCCTGAAGGCCAGACATAAGATTTTTCTATCCTATTTTTTTACATTTATACAGAAAGAATCTGATTTATCAGTGGAAAAAAATTTAAATTAATATTCATACAGTAAAAGTAAGTTAACTTTAATTGTTGATTTAATCAATGTTCAATTAGTTTATATGGATAAAAACCGATAATTTAAAATAGATAATGCAACAACTGGGGCAGTTTCAGTGCGTAATACACGGTCTCCAATGCACCAGTTCATGAAACCTGCTTGATTGGCTTGCGTAATTTCATTTTCACTTAAACCACCCTCTGGACCAATTAAGAGAGCAAGTTCGGGTTGGATCCCTGCCAATACATCTTTTTGTTCTTTTTCAGGAGCTAAAATAAATTTAGATGCAGGAAGATCAGAAGAACTTAACCATTCATGAAGAGAAACTGGCGCTAAAACTTCTGGGACTAAGTTAAGCCCACATTGTTCGCATGCTGCAATTGCAACGGCTTGCCAGTGCTCTAATTTTTTTTGATCTCTGTCATATTTTAAACGCATTTCACAACGTTCACTGGTTAAAAGCTGAATTTTGCTTACACCAAGTTCGGTGGCTTTCTGAATGGCGTAATCCATTCGGTCACCTTTACTCATGACCTGACCAAGAACAGCTTTAAAAGGGGCATCACGGTTTGCAGGATTAAAATTCTCAATGGTGACAAATGCATTTTTTTTATTAATTTCGGTGAGTGTCGCGAGATATTCACCACCTTGCCCATTAAATAGCGTCGCTTGTTCTTGTAGTTTTGCGCGTAAAACACGTACCCAATGATGGAATACCGATTCAGTCAGTTGAATTGTTGAGCCAACTGTAAGTTCAGTTTCGATAAAAAAACGATTCATTGGGTACGCCTTACAAAATTAATTTAAACCAAGATCAACAACAAGTTGACGGGTTGGTTCGACTTGATTCATTGAATAGAAGTGTAAGCTTGGTGCACCACCTGCAATCAGGCGCTCGCATAGCTTAACAACAACTTCATGACCGAAAGCTTTAATACTTTCACTGTCATCGCCGTAGGCTTGTAATTGCTTACGAATCCAACGAGGAATTTCAGCACCAGTACCATCTGCAAAGCGAATTAAGTTACTTGCATTGGTAATTGGCATGATACCAGGAGCTACCGGAATGTTAATTCCTGCACTCTCCAAGCGCTCTATAAAGTAAAAGTACGAATCTGGATTAAAAAAGAATTGGGTAATTCCTGCATTAGCGCCAGCTTGTACTTTTTCAATAAAACGTTGAATATCTGAATCAAGATTTTCAGCTTGAGGATGCATTTCTGGATAAGCTGCAACTTCAATATGAAAATGATCACCTGAGTGCTCACGAATAAAACGTACTAAATCTTGAGCATAAGGAAGCTCGCCAAGTCCAACCTGACCAGATGGTAAGTCGCCACGTAAAGCGACAATACGGTCAATGCCTTGTGCCTTGTACAAATCGAGTAGTTCAGCAATACGTGTCTTATCATCGCCAATACAAGAGAGGTGAGGAGCAACAGGCGTGCCTTTACCGTTGAAATCATCAATGGCAGCAAGCGTACGCTCACGAGTAGAACCACCAGCACCATAAGTAATTGAGAAAAACTCAGGGTTTAATAGCTGTAATTCTTGATGAACAATACGAAGTTTTTCAGCACCAGCATCAGTTTTTGGCGGGAAAAACTCAAAAGAAATAGGTGTACGTTTAGTCATGTCAAATCCTTGTAAACAGCGAAACATTATTTAGAAAAAAGGGCAGTCGGTTCACCGTCTGCCCTTAAATTCTTAGTATTTGTAAGCGTCAGACTTGAATGGTCCCTCAACAGCAACACCTAAGTAATCGGCTTGCTCTTGAGTTAACTGAGTAAGTACACCACCGAAACCTGCAACCATTGCCGCAGCAACTTCTTCGTCAAGTTTCTTAGGAAGAACTTCTACACGAATTTTTGCAGCTTTTTCACTTGCAGGAAGGTCAGCAAATTTCTCTTGGAATAAGTGAATTTGACCTAAAACTTGGTTAGCAAAAGAACCATCCATTACACGTGATGGGTGACCAGTTGCATTACCTAGGTTTACAAGGCGACCTTCAGAAAGAAGGATAAGGTAGTTGTTTTCGTCTTCTGAACGATAAACTTGGTGAACTTGTGGCTTAACTTCAACCCACTTGTAACCACGTAAATACGCAGTGTCGATTTCTGTATCGAAGTGACCGATATTACATACAACTGCACCAGCTTTTAAGCTGTCTAACATTGCTGCATCACACACGTGGTAGTTACCGGTTGTTGTTACAACAAGGTCAGTGTTGCCAAGAAGGTCGTGGTTAATATCTTCTTTTTTGCCTGTTTGTACGCCGTTTTTGTATGGAGATACAACTTCATAGCCGTCCATACATGCTTGCATTGCACAAATTGGGTCGACTTCAGTTACACGAACGATCATGCCTTCTTGACGTAAAGATTGAGCAGAACCTTTACCTACGTCACCGTAACCGATCACAAGCGCACGGCGGCCAGATAAAAGCATATCTGTTGCACGTTTGATTGCGTCATTTAATGAGTGACGGCAACCATATTTGTTGTCGTTTTTAGACTTAGTAACAGAGTCATTTACGTTGATTGCCGGTACTTTTAAAGTGCCGTCTTTCCACATTTCGATAAGACGTTGAACACCTGTTGTGGTTTCTTCGGTAATACCGTGAATGCGCTCTAAAAGAGCAGGATATTTTTCATGAACAAGAGCAGTTAAGTCACCGCCATCGTCCAAAATCATGTTGGCATCCCAAGGTTGACCATTTACATTGATTTGTTGCTCTAGGCACCATACATATTCTTCTTCAGTTTCACCTTTCCAAGCAAAAACTGGAATACCGCGAGCAGCAATTGCAGCAGCAGCGTGGTCTTGAGTTGAGAAAATGTTACATGATGTCCAGCGAACTTCAGCACCTAATTCAACAAGCGTTTCAATTAGAACCGCTGTTTGAATGGTCATGTGAATACAACCAAGAATTTTTGCGCCAGCAAGTGGTTTAGATGCTGCATAGCGTTTACGTAAGCCAATCAAAGCTGGCATTTCTGCTTCAGCAAGTTTGATTTCTTTACGACCGTAGTCAGCAAGTGAGATGTCAGCAACTTTGTAATCTGTAAATGAAGCATTAACCGCGTTCATCAGGATCTCCTAGGAAAAAAATAGTATTGATCATTCTGTTCGCGGATGCCGTTGTTGGTTAAAACGAGTGTTTAACCGATCGTCGAGCCTGGCAAAATGATCTTTAGTGCCGATCATTTGTCGCAGCATCCCTCGACTAGCGAAACATTGTACTTGGAAAAGCTTTTAGTGCCAATCCAGTTTTGTTTATTATCTGCTTAATTACGACTTTAGATTTAAATTATGGCCTTAAACATTCCCGAATCTTTGGCAAACCTCGAGGCAAACAGTGGTGTTTTTGCAGTTTGGATGGTGCTAAAGCATTATGGGGTTCAGGTTGATGTTGCTGAATTGATTAAAGTTTGCCGATATGAGCAAGATGGTACCTATACCATTGCTTTAGCTGTTGCTTTAAAAAAGTTTGGTTTTGATGTTTCATTTCACTCAGATAAAGACCCTAACATTAGCCCCAGTGAACGCATGAGTTATAAAGAAGCAAAGGTATTAAAAATACCAACGGGGCCAGCACTGAGCTATCAAGACACTCAAGTCGCAATTCAAAATGGGCAAATGGTAATCGTGTACTACGACACTTTAGATGGGGTCGGTAATCAGTCTCTTGTTTATTCTATAGATTCAAATGAAATTTGCTTTTTTGATAGTTTCGAACCAATGTCAGCTGCAGTTTTTGAGAATCAGCGTAAAGCAGAAGGAATTTGTCGACAGGCTATTGTAATTGGTGATCGTAATTTAAATATTTATTCGACTACATTAAATTAGGTCAAAGTGAGCCAGTAGAGTTCTGGCTCAGATTGAAGTTATTGTTGTTGATATTCTTGAATCACTTCTAAAGCAGCACGAAAAGCTTCTTGAGTAGCGGGAGCGCCGCAATATGGCAGACTATGCAATAAAGTTTCTTGAATCTCTTCGACTGTACAACCATTGTTGAGTGCACCACGGACATGGCCTTTAAGTTCAGTTGGCGATTTAAGTGCGGTTAGCATAGCCAAAGTAATTAATGAGCGATATTTACGTGGAAGCACACCTTCACGTTGCCAAGTTGATCCCCATGCATGTTCATTAATCCAATCTTGTAAAGGTTGGGTAAAGGGTACGGTATTTTCTTGGGCACGTTTTACAAAAGCTTCTCCCATCACTTCTGTGCGTACTTTTAATCCATTTTCGTAATCTTGCTTAGACATTAATTTCTCCTAAAATAAAAGCGTCGAGTGACGCTTTTATGGCTATTTATTAATTAATGCGAATCAAAAATGATTGCAATAGTGAATTGGTGGAGGCACCAGTCACACTATTTGATGAGGGTTTGACAAAGGTAGGTCCTTATCGAGTTTTTCATCAAAAACATCGGTAAGCATGCTGTCAAATCGAATTGCGTTGTATTGCAATAATTGTTGAGCTTCGCTTTCAGAAATAAAACCTTCTTTTATCGCTTGTGTAATATTCTCTTCAAAAGTAAGACCCGTAAACTTGCCTTTGGATTCAGCTTTCTTAAACTTATCCCAAAGCGGTTCAATGGTTCTTAAAATCTGGAATGTATGCTCTAGACGGCCAGTAACATCATTAGGTTCAGTTGAATAGTACACATGGCGTTTGAGCTGCTCTCTAAACGGATGTTCTTCCATCATGAGTTCAGCAACTTGCTGTTTTAACTCATCGTCAGGTTTTGAAATCACACGACCTAGCGGGAAACATATCCATTTTACAAATGCTGCTGGAAGCTTGGCTGGGAAGTTGTCAAATAGCCCCCAAAATGCTTCCTGAATATTTAAGAACGCTTTTTGTAGTGCTAGTTTTGCGTGCAATTGTTCAGCTTCAGTTTTTTGCCCAGCCTCATAAAATTTTAAAATCGCAGTAGAAATAAATAAGTTTGCATGTATATCAGCTAAACGTCCTGATAGCATTTCTTTGCGTTTTAAATCGCCTGCAAGTAAACCTAGTGACATATCAGACACAAGCGCGAAGTTAGCACTAAAACGGTTAATCGTTTTATAGTAACTTGCAGTGAACTGATCTGATGATTGCGGTGCATCGCTTGAGCCACCTGTCCAGCCATAAGCAAATGATTTTGCACCGCGATTAAAGGTATAGGCTAAGTGTTTAAATAACAGATCATCGAATTTTTGAACTGCATTGGCTTTGTCTTCAGACTGAAGTAATTGTAGCTCTTCAAAAAGATAAGGGTGACAGCGCATTGAACCCTGACCAAAAATCATGAGTGAGCGGGTTAAAATGTTTGCACCTTCGACGGTAATTGCAATCGGGATGGCTTGATAGGTGAGTGCAAGGAAGTTACGAGGTCCAAGCTGAATACCACGTCCACCGGCAATATCCATGCCGTGATTAATCACTTTGCGCATGGTTTCAGTTGCATAGTATTTTGCCATGGCGGTCATCACGGCAGGAGTTCCGCCTTGATTTAGGCCACATGTGACTAAATAACGAAATGCTTCAAGCATATAGGCATCACTGGCAATTTCACTACTTGCTTCTTGCACACCTTCAAATTTACCAACAGAAATATTGAACTGTTGACGAATTCTCGCAAAAGCCCCTACAGTTAAATAGCTCATTTCGCCTGCGGCTGTAGCTAATGCTGGAAGTGAAATACCACGCCCAACACCTAAACACTCCATGAGCATACGCCAGCCTTTACCAGCATTTTCTTGCCCGCCAATAATCCAGTCGATAGGAATGAAAACATCTTCACCCTCTACTGTTCCATTCATAAATGGAGAGCCGGGATAATGGCGTGCTCCAATTTTTACACCTGCATGGCTTGCAGGAATGAGGGCACAGGTAATACCGTATTCGGTTTTATTTTTATCGCCGAGTAGACCTTCAGGGTCATAAAGCTTAAATGCTAGGCCAACTACTGTGGCAATTGGAGCAAGCGTAATCCAGCGTTTAGAGAAATTCATGCGTAGGCCAAGGACTTGAGCGCCTTCATATTCGCCGTAACACACCACACCGGAATCTGGAATGGCACCCGCATCTGAACCAGCTTCAGGACTGGTTAAACCAAAACATGGAATTTCTTCACCTTTGGCAAGACCCGGTAAGTATTGTTGCTTTTGCGCATCAGTACCGTAGTGCATGAGTAGTTCACCAGGTCCTAAAGAGTTCGGAACCATACAACTTACTGCTGCAGTTAATGAGCGTGACGCAATTTTGCTCATAATACGGCTTTGAGCAAATGAGCTAAATTCTTTACCGCCAAAGGACTTGGGGATAATCAGGCCTAAGAAACCTTTATCTTTAATGAACTGCCAAACTTCAGGTGGAAGGTCTTTTAAGTGATGGTGAATTTCCCATTCATTTAGCATGCTGCATAGCACTTCAACTTCATTATCGATAAAACTTTGTTCTTCTGATGAAAGTGTAGGATAAGGATACTTTTCAAATTGCGACCAATCTGGTGCTCCCATAAATAATTCTTTTTCCCACCAGCTTGTTCCTGCTTCCAATGCTTCTTGTTCGGTTGTACTGATACTTGGCATTGAATTTGCCAGAGTTTTATAAGCAGGTTTTGTAATTAAGCTAAACCGTAAAGGCTTAAACAAAATAATAATGCTAAGAGCAATAAGAGGAATCCCTAAAAGCAGTGACCATGGCGTTAAAATGATTGCGGTAAGTATGGCTACCGCAATCATAAGAATGCTACCAATGACTCTGTTTAGGTTAAAAAAGAAAATTGCCCATATTGCAGCGAGCTGAATCACAATACTTAAAACAAAGAGTAGGAAAATCATACTTGCTCCTTGCTAGATAAGCCCTCAAGTTGGAAGTTACAAAAAAGCGAGGAGAGATTTAAGGCTTAACTAGCTAATTTTTTAATGCTGTTTAAATTTAATTTTTTATGTCGCAATTGATGTATATGCTAGAGCAGGGATATATCGTGCTTTTAGATATAAGATATTTTTCAATGAATGTGTAATGGCTTGTTTTATCGATTTGTCAAGAAATGTTATTGATTTTCTTATACAAATAAAAAGCCCTCTGTATTAGAGGGCTTTTAGAGATATTCATTTTATTAGGCTTCGACGACCTGAACCGCGATTTTTTTAGCAGGATCTACTTTACGACGAACTTCTGGAACTGGCTCACCGTGATATTGACGATCAGCAAAGTAACTTGAACGAACCATTGGCGCAGACCAGATATTTCTAAAGCCAAGTTTACGGCCATGCTCTGCATAACGTTCAAACTCTTCTGGCGTTACAAAACGGTCAATTGGCGCGTGTTGTTTAGAAGGTTGCAAGTATTGACCAATCGTCACATAGTCAACATCGTGAGCACGTAAGTCATCAAGTAATGCAATCACTTCTTCTTCAGTTTCACCAATACCGACCATCAAACCACATTTGGTTGGGATGTCAGGGCAGTATTCTTTAAACATTTTCAATAAGTTTAAAGAATGTTGGTAATCTGAACCTGGACGCATCGCTTTATATAGACGAGGTACAGTCTCAATATTGTGGTTGAAAACATCTGGTGGACATTCAGTCATAATGCGTAAAGCAATATCCATACGTCCACGGAAGTCTGGCACTAAAATTTCGAGTAATGTATTTGGACTAAGCGCACGAGCTTCTTTAATACAATCCACAAAATGTTGTGCACCGCCGTCAAGCAGGTCGTCACGGTCAACCGAAGTAATTACTGCGTATTTGAGTTTAAGATTGGCAATGGTCTCTGCCATGTGACGAGGTTCATCAGGGTCTAACGCATTTGGACGACCATGTGCTACATCACAGAACGGGCAACGACGTGTACAAATATCACCCATAATCATAAATGTTGCTGTACCACCACCAAAACATTCTGGTAGGTTAGGGCAAGCTGCTTCTTCACAAACGGTATGGAGTTTTTGAGTACGTAAAGTGGTTTTAATACGCTGAACTTCTTCTGGTGCCGTCATCTTGACACGAATCCAGTCAGGTTTACGCGGCACTTCAACCGTAGGTACAACTTTTACAGGAATTCTTGCGACTTTTTCTGCGCCACGAAGTTTTACACCCTGTTCAGGTTTACGGTGTTCTGACATATTTAACTTTTCCACTCGTTTATAGAGACATTGACATTGTATTATAGCGGAGTTCTTTGGTTAATAGCGGAAAATAACTATTCATATAATAAATGTGGTTATTCAGAAATATAGGGTTGAGAAATACATAAATTCACCGCATATTAGTCATAATCTATTATAAAATATGGTCATTCAAGAGAGGAAGGAGCTTTCAATGCCACGTAAAAAAGAGGTCGTTAGTGGGAATTTCGTTAAGTACGATGCGGTAGTTCTCGGTTCTGGACCTGCAGGTGAAGGCGCGGCAATGAAGCTTGCAAAAGCGGGTAAGCGTGTTGCAATTGTAGATGTACGTGATCAACTCGGTGGTAACTGTGCCCACGTAGGAACGATTCCAAGTAAAGCATTGCGTCAAACAGTTTCTAGTATTATTCGCTATCAACGTGATCCAATGTTTCAAAAAGTAGGTGAATGGAAACAGTTCACCATGAAACAGGTGTTGCGTAATGCTCACAAAGTGATTCAACAACAGGTTGATACGCATACACGCTTTTATGACCGCAACAAAATCGGCGTATTTCATGGCCGTGCATATATTCAAGATAAAAATACAGTTTTAGTTTTTAGCCATGAAGGCATTAAAGAAACAATCATCTGTAAGCAAATCGTGATTGCGACAGGTAGTCGTCCTTATCATCCACAAGGTCTCGACTTTGACCATCCTCGTGTATTTGATTCGGACAAAATTCTTGATCTTGATTACTCAATTCAAAAAATCATTATTTACGGCGCAGGCGTTATTGGCTGTGAATATGCTTCGATCTTTATTGGTTTAGACCATAAAGTTGACTTGATTAATACTCAGCAAAAACTCTTAAGCTATTTAGATGATGAAATCGCCGATGCTTTGTCTTATCACTTACGTGAACAGGGCGTGCTAATTCGTCACAACGAACAAATGGATCATCTTGAAACGTTTGATGACCACGTTGTACTACATTTACAAAGTGGTAAAAAGATTAAAGCTGATGCCATTCTTTGGTGTAATGGCCGTTCAGGTAACACAGAAGGCTTAGGTCTTGAGAACGTTGGGCTAGTTCCAAACAACCGCGGTCAGCTTTCTGTAAATGATCAATACCAAACTGAAGTTGAAAATATCTATGCTGCTGGTGACGTGATTGGTTGGCCATCCCTTGCTTCTGCTGCTTATGACCAAGGGCGCTGTGCTGGCGCAAACATGAGTGGTGAAGATGCGAAGCCAGTACGTGATATCCCAACGGGTATTTATACCATTCCGGAAATCTCATCAATTGGTAAAAATGAACAGGAATTAACGGAAGAGAAAATTCCGTATGAAGTAGGTCAAGCTTCTTTCCGTCATTTGGCTCGTGCACAAATTACGGGTGATACAGTGGGTGAATTGAAGATTCTTTTCCACCGCGACACTTTAGAAATTTTAGGTATTCACTGTTTTGGCAATAACGCTGCCGAAATTATCCACATTGGGCAAGCAGTTATGCACAGCCCAAACAATACCTTGAAATATTTTGTCGAAACAACGTTTAACTATCCAACCATGGCTGAAGCTTACCGTGTAGCTGCACTGAATGGTATGAATCGCTTGTTTTGATTTTAAATAATTTTTTCATAAAAAAGCCCGCAAACTTGCGGGCTTTTTTATTTTCATTAGACCATACGATTTTTATATTTTTATGACAATGTACAGAGTGATTTTAGCGCCTCATATCTCTAGTGTGCACAAAATGCTTGATTAAAATATTCAAATAAATCAGGTGTCTGTTTCCATAAAACGATAGAAAGAACCAGAAGAGCTACAATGAAGAAAGTCATAATTGTTTTCAAAAGTAAGGCATTATGCGTCATGAATAACAGCCTCCTCATTTACAAAGAAATGTACAATTACCCCTAATATACTCAAAGCTATTGAACATAGCCAAATCGCATTGTAATTACCTGTTAAGTCATGGTTAACACCGCCAAGCCAACCGCCAAAGAAAGAACCAACTTGATGGGTGAAAAATACAATACCGCTTAACATTGAAAGATATTTAACACCAAACATATTCGCGACAATACCATTGGTAAGTGGAACAGTAGAGAGCCATAGTAGCCCCATAATGATGCCAAAAGCATATACCGTATAAGTGCTTAAAGGTAATAATAGAAAGGCAATGATTGCGATGCCACGGCTTCCGTAAAGTGCCATTAATAATTTAGGTTTCGAGAAACGGTCTCCCAACCAACCTGCACCGTAAGTTCCTACAATATTAAATAACCCGACCAAAGCAAGAAATACTGTACCTGTGGCTGCATCAAAGCCGTGATCGATTAAATAGCCTGGTAAATGTACACCTAAGAAAACAACCTGGAATCCGCACACTAAAAAACCTAAAGCTAACCACCAGAACGGCTTGTGTTTTCTAGCAATATTTAGTACTTGTTTAAAGGTGAGCTGAGGTTGTGCAATAGCTTTTGGTGTTTGGTTGCTTGGCCCTTTTAACATCCATGCTAGAGGAATAATAAGAGAGATTAACAGCGCACTTACCATTAAAGCTGAAGACCATCCCACTGTTTTAAGTAAGAGAAGGGTGGAAGGCAGCATAATAAATTGGCCAAAAGAACCAGCTGCACTGGCAATGCCCATTGCCATACTTCTTTTTTCTGGTGGAGCAGCTCTGCCTACTGCACTAAGTAAAACTGTGAAAGAAGTTGCTGATAAAGCTAAACCAATAATCAATCCTAAGCTTAAATTCAAAATGAGTACACTTGAGCTAAAAGCCATTAACAGTAAACCAAGGGCGTAAAGCAATCCGCCAACAGTAACCACAATTTTACTGCCATATTTATCTGCGATTGCACCAGTAAAAGGTTGAACCGCACCCCAGATCAGGTTCTGCATGGCGATTGCAAGACTAAAAACATGCTGTCCCCAGCCAAATTCATGGCTCATGGGTACAAGGTAGAGACCGAAACCATGACGGACACCTAATGAAAGGGCCAAAATAATGGCACTGCCAATGAGCATATAAATAAGTGATTGAGAAAACTGGTTGCTTGTTTTAGTCATTGTGAGTGGAAAGTTATAAGAATATGATGAGTCATTGTAGAAGATATATCGAATAATATCGATATATCTATAAAAATATTTAAGAAGAATTAAAAAGTTCTTAAGAATCGTATTTTATGAGAAGAAAATTAAAGAAGCAGACATCATTTTGATTTCTGCTTCTTATGGAAATTAAGCTGCGGAATTACGTTCAAGTAAAGCCTGTTCAAAAAGTACTTTTTCCTTTTCTTTATGCTCGGTTGTGAAGCGAATCAAAATTACGCTACAACCTGCAACCATAACCAGTCCACCTAAAATAAATAGACAGGTTTGAACATCAAGTACACCTTTTAACAAGAATCCTGCTGCAACTGCACCTGCATTACCACCTGCACCAATAATTCCAGCAACACCGCCTAATGCATTTCGGTCAATAAAAGGGACCAGTGCATATGTTGCTCCGCAAGCCATATGGGTAAACAATGCAAAAATTGTCATGGAAATAATTGCAAGAGCTACAACGTTCATTTGAGAGAAGAGTATTAAGAATAAACCTTCGCCTAAAATCATCAGTACAAGTACTTTAGTACGTCCGTCTAAACCTTTTTTGAGTGCGACTTTATCGGAAATAATACCGCCCAATGCACGTGCAAATAAGGCAAGAAGTCCAAATATACCTGCGGTTAACCCTGCTGTTTTTAAATCCATTTTGAATTGGTCAACATAGTACATTGCGGCAACATTATGGATGAAAATTTCAATACCAAAGCAAGCACCATAAGCGAGGAATAAAATCCAGACACGGTAGTTACGAGCCGCTTGCATTAAGATTGCCATGCCACCTTTTTTACCACTACCCACCTCAATACCTTGTGCACGAACTTCTTTAAAGTTTCCTTGAGGACAGTCTTGGGTGAGTTTCCAGTAAAGAACCCCAACAATTACCATCATTACGCCTGGTACGATTAATGCAACGCGCCAACCCATAGTTTGCTCGACACCGAACATGACAATTGCACCGAGTAATAAAGGCATTAGAGCTTGTGTTGCACCACCGCCAGCATTACCCCAACCCGCAGCAGCTGCATTTGCTGTGCCTACGACATTTGGCGCAAACATGATACTGGTATGATATTGCGTAATGACAAAGCTTGCTCCAATTGCACCGATGAGTAAACGGAAGAAAAGAAAAGATTCATAGCTGTTGGCAGCGGCAACACCAAATACAGGAATACTGCCAAGTAAGAGAAGGGTGGTGTAAGTAATACGCGGACCATATTTATCACAAAGTGGTCCGACAGCAAGCCGCACTAAAATTGTAATTGCAACGGCGGCAATATTAATATTGGCAATTTGATCTTTGGTTAAACCGAACTCACCTTTAATAACGGGCATTAATGGAGCGCAAGCAAACCATGCGAAGAAGCAGACAAAGAACGCAAGCCAAGTCATGTGGAAAGCACGCATGGCTGGAGTTGAAAAACTGAATAATTTAATTTCAGTCGCTTTTTTTGCATCTAAATTAATATTTGAAGACATACGCGGTCCCCCTGAACTGAACGAAATTTTAATTTGCACGACAAAATGAATTGTCTATTTGCATACCGATCAGAGCGGACATCTTTGGCCGTCTTGGTTTATCCATTGAATCGCCATTGATTCATCATGATATAAATAAAGCAAACGACGTGCCAAAAAATAATTTTTACTAAAAGGAAAACCTTAGTTTTTAATTTTATTAAATTAGTTAGAGGCTAAGAAAATGAATCATAAAATAAGCATGAAATGAAAAATGTTCATAAGAATGATAGAAGCTAAATTTTGCTAGAGCATTCATAAAAAGTGCTCATTTTTTTAGCATATTGGTTTAAAAAGAAGCAGGCTTAGTCTGCTTAATAAAAAAGCTATAAAAGCTTCAGTAAAGCTTTTATAGCTTAGGTTCTTTTAAAAATTAGAAGCGGTAACCTACACCTACATAGGTAATGAGTGGATCAATATCAATTTTGGTATTCGCTTTAATGAGCTCTTTACCTGTATTTTGGTCAGTAACATAAATTTTTGCTTCACTATTCATTTTTGAATAAGAAACGGAACCGACAGCAAACCAGTTTGGGTTAAAGTCATAAGTTGCACCGACAGTAACAATAGGTGCAAAAGTATCAGTCGCTTCTAGTTTCACAATAGGATTTGCTGAAGATGTTTTGCGATCTAATGCTGCACCTGCCTTATTATCATGGATATTCTGGATCATGTGTCCCGCTTGAATTAAATCTGCTTCAATACCAGAATTCATTTTTAAATCATTAAAATAGGCATACATGACCCCAGCACCTACATATGGGCGGAATTTATTTACCCCAGATTTACCAAATTGATAGTGTAGTTCAACTGCTGGTAACCATGCACGTGCAGTCGCAGCCTTACCACCTTGAGAAAGATCAGTAATATGAAGATCTTGTTTTAAAGGAATATCTCCACCCGCCCCGGAAATTCCACCCCCTATGATTTCTCCAATTGAAGATCCATCTTTTAGTGGAGTCGCTTTTCCAGAAAGGGGAGCGTAAATATTACCTTTTCCATTAATATCTACTTTAGGAGGAATACCGCCTTTAATTTCTAAAGATAAATTGTCCGTAAAGTTGTAGTTAAACATAAGGCCAACAGTATCAACATCAGCAGCTTCTAAGCCAGAACCTTGTTGTTGCCATTGAGAAAGACCATTAACTTCTGCTGTACCTGCAAGTGATGAGGGAAGAGTGTCTGTAAACTTATCAAGAAGGCTAATAGTGCTATACCAGAATTTTCCTGAAGTTTTACTTTGATCGATTGCATCTAAAACGGCTTTTGTAGATACATCTCCAACTTTAGATGTTGTACCTTCTGCAACGCTAGTATTGATATTAACAGGATTTCCTGAGCCTTGAGGCATAGCATGGAGCCAACCAGCCGAGACCGAAAAACGTTTGAAACCATCACCATCTTTTAAACTAAAATAGGGTGAAGCAGCGAAAGTGACTGTAGGCAGAGCAAAAAAGGCAGCTGTCATACAAAATAATGACTTTTTCATCATAAAGGACTCCATGTCCGGACATTTGTTTACTGATTTTTATTGAGCCCACCATAACGCGTTTTATTAAAATGATTGTGTAATAAAAATTAATAATTGTAATTTTTTTGAAATATTTGTTTATATTTAGAAAAAATTATTAATAAAAAGTACAAAATAAAAAATAAAAGGCTACATAAAGTAGCCTTTTATTAAATTTGATTAAATTATTAATTGAAGCGAGAAAGGTCCTCTTCAGGACGAGCGGTTAACACTTCAATACCTGTTTGAGTGACCAAAATAGTATGTTCATATTGAGCTGAGAGTTTATGGTCTTTGGTTACAACAGTCCATTTGTCACCAAGCAATTTAGTTTGCCAAACACCAGCATTGACCATTGGTTCAATCGTAAAAGTCATCCCGGCTTCTAAGCGCATACCAGTACCAGGTTGTCCATAGTGCAATACTTGAGGTTCATCATGGAACACAGTACCAATACCGTGACCGCAATATTCACGTACTACGCTAAAACGTTCTGACTCAACATATTTTTGAATGGCGTGGCCAATGTCACCTAAATATGAACCATCTTTAACTGTAGCCATTCCACGATACATTGCTTCTTGAGCAACTTTACATAAACGGTTTGCCAAAATAGAAGTTTCACCTCCTACGACATACATCATGTTGGTGTCACCGTGATAACCATCTTTAATTACGGTCACATCAATGTTAAGGATATCGCCGTTTTTTAAGATTTTATTTTCAGAAGGAATACCATGACACACGACATGGTTAACCGAAGTACAGATAGAGTGTTGAAAAGCAGGGCGTCCTGGAGCACCACCGTAACCTACGCAAGCCGGAATAGCATGCTGTACATTTTCAATATGATTACGACAAATCGTATCAAGCTCGAGTGTGCTTACACCGGCCTTAATATACGGCTTGATCATCTCTAGAACTTCAGCCGCCAGTCGTCCTGCAATGCGCATTTTTTCAATTTCATCTGGAGTTTTGATTAATCGACGTGGAGCTGTATAAGTACTGTTCATGATCTCTAAAAACTTTTGGTAATTTATAAGTGTATATGGTATAAATAGCCGCCCATTTTATCAAATGCTTTTCGTGAATATCTTTTACGAAGAATATTGATAGATGGAGTAAAAAATCCGCACATATATCGTCACATTACTCTGGGTGCCCGTAAAAAGGTGGAGAATGCGGATATATGGAGGCCTAACCCAACTTTTAAGGTAAAGAAAATGGCAGATTACAACGTAAGCATGCGCGACCTTCTTCAAGCAGGTGCGCACTTTGGTCACCAAACTCGTTTCTGGAACCCAAAAATGCGTCAATACATTTTTGGCGCGCGCAACAAAATTCACATCATCAACCTTGAGCACACTGTTCCTGCGTTAAATGATGCTTTGAACTTCGCTAACCAATTAGCAAGCAAAAAGAACAAAGTTTTGTTCGTTGGTACAAAACGTGCTGCTTCTAACATCATCCGTGAACAAGCTCAACGCGCTGGTCAACCATATGTAGACCACCGTTGGTTAGGTGGTATGTTGACGAACTGGAAAACACTTCGCCAATCTATCAACCGTTTAAAAGATCTTCAAACTCAATCTCAAGACGGTACTTTTGCTAAGCTTACTAAACGTGAAGCTTTAGAACGTACTCGTGAGATGGAAAAACTTGAGCGCTCTTTAGGCGGCGTTAAAAACATGGGTGGTTTACCTGACGCATTATTTGTAATCGACGTTGATCACGAAGCGATTGCAATTAAAGAAGCTAAGAACTTAGGTATTCCAGTTATCGGTATCGTTGATACAAACTCTAACCCAGACAACGTTGATTACGTTATTCCTGGTAACGATGATGCGATCCGTGCAGTAACTTTATATGCTTCAGCTATGGCTGACGCAATTCTTGCTGGTAAAGAATACGCTCAATCTCAAGCGAACGCTCAAGCAAAAGGCGATGACGCTGCGAAAGACGCTTCTGAGGCTTAATGCGTTTTTTGACGCAGGCTTGTCATTTTTGCGACATGTAATGGTGGCAAATTAAGCGTCGAGAGTGCAAACGGCCCAGAGTTTCTTTGGGCCGTTTTTGTTGAACAGATTTATTTTCTACCGATTTTAGGAGATCAACATGACTGCAATTACTGCAAGCATGGTAAAAGAATTACGTGACCGTACTGGTCTTGCAATGATGGAATGCAAAAAAGCATTAACAGAAGCGAACGGTGACATCGAACTTGCTATTGATAACCTTCGTAAATCTGGTCAAGCTAAAGCTGCTAAAAAAGCTGGCAACATTGCTGCTGACGGTGCAATCACTATCGTTCAAGACGGTAATAAAGCGATCTTAGTTGAAGTAAACTGTCAAACTGACTTCGTTGCTAAAGACGAAAACTTCTCTAACTTTGCACACGCAGTTGCTGCTGCTGCTTTAGCTGCTGGCGAAACTGATGCTGCTAAAATCGCTGAATTAAAATTGGCTGATGGCCAATCAGTTGAAGAAGCTCGTATTGCGCTTGTTCAAAAAATCGGTGAAAACATCCAGGTTCGTCGCGCGAAAATCGTTGAAGGCGAAAACTTGGCTATCTATAAACACGGTTTAAAAATCGGTGTTGTAGTTTCTTACACAGGTGATGCTGAGACTGGTAAAGGTATTGCAATGCACGTTGCTGCATTCAACCCAGTAGCAGTAAGTGCTGAAGCTGTTCCAGCTGACCTTATCGCTAAAGAGAAAGAAATTGCTGAAGCGAAAGCGTTAGAATCTGGTAAGCCAGCGAACATCGTTGAGAAAATGGTAACTGGTTCTGTTGAGAAATACTTAAACGAAGTTGCTCTTGATCGTCAAATGTACGTTATCGACAACGACAAAAAAGTTGCTGACGTATTAAAAGCGACTGGTACAACTGTTGCTAACTTCGTACGTTTCGAAGTTGGTGAAGGTATTGAGAAAAAAGCAGAAATGAGCTTCGCTGAAGAAGTTGCTGCTGCTCAAGCTGCTGCGAAGTAATTCGTATCACAATAAAAAAAGCCCCTATGGGGCTTTTTTTATCCCTATTGAAATCGGAATATAAAGATGACAAATAAAAAAAATCTGAGTATTGGCGGCATTATTGTTTTATTGATTGCTGCATATTTCGGTCTAGATTTATCTGGGCATAAAAAAAATCAATCGCCATCATCAAGTCCTGTAACTCAGCATACTGAAACTACGTTTTCAAATGATGGGATAGATACTATAAAAACTGCCTATGACCGCAGACAAAGTAATGTTCAAGTGCAGGGAAGTGGTCGAGTAAAAGCAATTTTAAAAGAAGATAATGATGGGACAAAACATCAGAAATTTATTCTTGTATTAAAAAATGGCCTTTCAATTTTAGTGGCTCATAATATTGATTTAGCACCAAAAATTGACGATTTGCATAAAGGGGATATAGTCGAATTTAATGGTGAATATGAATATAACGAGAAAGGTGGTGTATTGCATTGGACGCATCATGACCCACAAAACCGTCATGAGAATGGCTGGTTGAAACATAATGGACGTATTTACCAATAGAAAAAGGGGTATTCATTTCGGCCCAACAGCAATTTTGTTCTATGCATCTTTTTAAAACATGGTATGTTTTTTTTCAGATAAATAGATGAGATGTATATATGCACCGGGAACAGGCTGACTACGTGCATTTGCGAGAGTTAGGCGGTTTAGAACTATTAAAAGCACATTATCACCAAACGCAATTTTCAAAGCATACCCATGAAGGGTATTGTATTGGTGTGATTGAAGAAGGTGCACAGTCTTTTTTTAGGACGGGTCAACTACACGTTGCTCCTAAAGGTGACATTATTTTGGTGAACGCAGATGAAATTCACACAGGTTCATCTGCTGTCGAATCTGGTTGGCGCTATCGGGCAATTTATCCTACACCTGAAATGCTCGCTGAGGTGAGTCAGGATTTTTTTGAAAATTTTCATGGTGCGCCTTGGTTCCCTCAAGCAGTTATTCAAGATTTGGGATTATCTCAATAACTTTGCTTATTATTTGATTTATTAGAACAAAAAGATAATTTTCTGCTTAAAGAAACCATGTATTTATCAACATTAGCATGTTTGATGATGCGTCATGGTAAATCACGGCACGCCTTTTGCGAGCTACCAGAAGCTTATTCGAAAATCTTAAAAGTTAAAGATTTGTTGGCAGATATACCTGAAAATAATTTTTCTTTGCAGGAATTGGCTGACATGGTTGGATTAAGTGCTTGGCATTTTTTAAGACAATTTAAAAAACATGTGGGTTTACCACCACATGCTTGGCTAGTGCAGGCACGTTTGCAAAAGGCGAGGCAGTTATTAAAACAGGGTATTCAAATTGTAATGGTTGCACAGCAATGCGGATTTTCTGATCAAAGTCATTTTAACCGCCACTTTAAAAAGGCGATGGGCGTTACACCTACCCAGTATGTAGCTAGTCTTAATCTCTAAGATTTATTTTCATTTCTAAACGCAATTTTGTTCAAGAGAAGCTAACCTGCATATAAGAAAATCTATAAATATTTAATGTTATAGATGTCTAGAGATGAATACTCGTTTAAATCAATCTATTAGATTTTCTAAAAACCAACCTTCGTATCTTTTTTTTCGAGGGGCGGTAGATATATTGCCATTGTCTATTTCGGTTATTCCGTGGGCTATTTTGGCTGGTTCAATGGCAATTCATGCAGGTTTATCATTTTATAAAGCATTAGCAATGTCAGGAATTGTATTTGCTGGTGCTGCACAATTGGTCAGTTTGAGTATGGTGATGGAAGGTGCATCATTATTAACGATCTATGTCACGATTTTCTTTCTTACTGCACAGCATTTTATTTATGCATTAACTTTAAGAAATGATATTTCTATTTTGTCTTTACCCAAACGATTAAGTTTAGGCTTTCTATTAACAGATGAATTATTTGCGCTAAGTGCTCCGAACGAAAAAAGACACCCCCACTATTTATTAGGGGCCGGTATAAGTTTTTATTTATTCTGGGTAGTTTTTAGTCTAGTTGGAATTTTGTTGGCTACGGCGATTCCTAATTTATTGTCTTATCACTTAGACTTTTCGATTGTTGCTATTTTTGTGGCCATGATTGTTCCTATGTGTAAAGGAAAACCTGTCATAGCAGGAGTTTTAACAACTTGTGTTAGTGGTTTTGTTCTCAAATTTTTTCACATTGAAGGCGCCATTCTGATTTCTGGTTTATTGGGAATGCTTATTGCCGTTATTGTGGAAAATAGAGTAGGAGAAACATGAAATGTCATGGTTCATGATTTTAGGTGTGGCAGTAATTGTCTTTTTTAATCGTTATTATTTTTTAGAACCTACTGTAAAAGTAAAATTACCAGCACTGATGAATAAAATGCTGAATTATTCAGCGCCTTGTTTATTGAGTGCTATTTGTATACCGGTAATCTTTTTTGAAAGAAATGAATTGAGAGGGACTTTAGTTAATCCATATTTATATGCGACAGTATTTTGTATTGTAATTGCTTTCTATTTCAAAAAAGTTTTGCCCAGTGTTCTGCTCAGCCTAGCATTTTTCTATTTTATAAATTTTCTAATAAATCAGTAAATTTAAGCTGAATCTAAAAAAAGATTCAGCTTTTTAAAAATTATTGAGTAATCAGTTTGTTCTGCCGACTTTTCCACTTAGGTAATATTTTTGCAAGATAGGCATCCATACACCAGACTGGACCAATCAATAAAAATTGTAAATCTTTAAAGAAGGAAGGTTTTTTCCCTTCAACTTTATGTCCGTAAAATTGTCCAATCCAAGCAATTACAAAAAGAGCAATATAAAATCCCACGCCTACAGGTAAGACATAAATAAGCCAAGCCATCACAACGAGAAGTGCAGCCATTGCTACTGCAAGTACGAGATCGAGTCGAGCATAGAAAATTAGAGTCAGTACAATGAGTAAAGCAGTGAGTAAGGCGCTAAAGTGGGCAATGATTCCGATAATAGAAAATAAAATAGCGGGAACGCATACCCAGTGGATTTTTTTATTTGTTGGATTTTGATGACTTTCACTATATTCATCAAACCATTCACCAATAGATTTCATAGATCTTGTTCTCCGTGTCTAATTTTGAGTCATTCTTTTTATGTCTATATTTTATCCTGTTGTTAGGTGGGTAGACAAGAAAGTCGCAAATCTTCCTTATCGTTCATTTATGTATCTTTAAAAATTTAATGACTCATTGTTTGGAAAAACAGGAGGGAAAAAGTTCAAAGTTGGACTTAAAAAAGAGCGAGATTTATTTAAGGAAAATCAGGTTAGTTATTTTTGGATTTTGAAGTGAGGAAATGACTCAGAAAAGCACTTTTTTATGAGAAGTGGGAAAATAATAGAAAAAGACTCAACTCAACTTGTCTTAAAACGCGATAAATAGCTCTTTTTAGACTAAAGTGGTACTAGGGTAGCGTAATTTTTTTAAAATAGCTGTAATCGAAAAATATAAGCAAAAAAAGATGGGTAAGAAAATGATGTGTTTTTGGGTTAAAAAATAATCAATTTTGTAATTGGAAAATGAGTAGAAACATAAAATTTTTGAACATAATTTTTTTATCGTGAACTCCAAAAATTAAAAAAGCCACAAATTAAATTGTGGCTTTTTCATGAACTCTAGGAGTAATCGCTTATGAAGTAGGACCGTCTACACGTTCAATACTTACTTTAGCAGTACCAGCATTGGTAATACCAAGGCGTTTTGCTGCACCGTATGATAAATCAAGTACACGATTTGCATGGAATGGACCACGGTCGTTTACTTTTACAACCACACTTTTACCATTGTCTTTGTTTGTAACACGGATATAACAGTTCAATGGCAGACTACGGTGAGCAGCAGTAAGTGCATTCATGTCGAATGTTTCACCACTTGCAGTTTTACGACCGTGAAATTGACGACCATACCAAGATGCCATGCCAGTTTGGCTAAACTTACGAACAGTATTTGAAGCTACTGTGTTAAGTTTTTCAATCACTGAAGGCTCATCTTCAGGGATTTCAATTTTAGCTGCGATAGCTTGACGACGAATTTGATCGCCAGAACGTTCAGTGATTGAAAGACTGTTAATGTTAGAAAAACGAGAATTAAAGCTTTGAGTATCTTTACTCAACACACGGGCAGCTAAATTAGCATTTAGACCATCTACATCACTGTTTAATGACGATGACTGCATCATTTCAGCGTGCAGCGGGGCCATACTTAAACTAGCCGTCAGTGCAAGAATGTATTTCAGCGATAACTGCATTTATATAAACTCCTGAGAACATGCTCTTTTTCTTTTAGCCGGCAGGCTAAAAATTGAAGTGAACATGCCTAATTATTCACTTTTGCAATTGCTTGATTGGGGTGGATAATATTCATCGCTTACGGAGAGTGTCTAGTCTTTAACGAGAAATAGTTACAAAAAGGGCAAAAACTTACAGTTTTAGATTAAAAAATAACCAAATATGTAACAAGGTATTTAAAATGTGTGTATTGTGATCGATTTAACAAAAATATTTATTGACTTTTACATAAACTCATCAAAAAGCTAGCCTATCGGCTAGCTACTTCTGTGCCTAACAACCATACAGCAGTCGCATACATTCGGCTTTTATTATAAGTCGTAATTACTTGAAAATTCGGATAGGTTAAATAGTAAATTGGACCGTTATAGTCTTGTAATTGAATAACATTTACCATATCTAGATCATCAATTTTAACTAAAGGATTTAATGGTGAAATCCCTTGAGTTTTGAGTACGCCATATGGAGAGGGCTGAGTTAGGTCTTTGGCAATGATATTTTCTGGATTTGAGCCAACATAACGAGCCATGAAGCCAATCGGTTGATCGCGTTGCCATCCTTGTTTTGCTAAGTAGTTTGCGATTGAACCAATTGCATCTTCCGCAGAGTTACGAAGATCAATGTGCCCATTACCGTCAAAATCGACTCCATATTTACTGATATTGCTTGGCATAAACTGTGGGTAGCCAATTGCTCCAGCATAAGAGCCAACAATACTATTGGTTGGATAGCCTTCTTTATAGGTCCATGCAATCAGAGCAGCTAACTCATCACTGAAATAATCAGCACGGCGCGGGTAACCAAATGCTAATGTCGCAAGCGCGTCACGAGTGATGAAAGAACCTTTATTGGCTCCATATCCTGTTTCAACACCTAAAATACCTAAAATGACAGCTTGAGAGACACCAAATTGCTGCTCAGCTCGGTTAAGTGCATCTGCATATTGGTTTTTAAAGCGGACACCACGCTGAATAGTACCTTCAACCAAAAACATAGAGCGATAGTCGTACCAAGGCTTACTTTCACCTGGGCGAGTCATAATATTTATAATGTTTGGTAAATTTTTTGCACCGCTCATCGCGGCATCGACTTGTACACTGCTTAAACCATAAGTATTCATGGCTTTTTGTTTAAAATTTAAATAATTAGGATCATTTACAAAATCATTGGCCTGAGCAAAATGACTTGTGCTCACTAGACCAGTACACAAAGCGAGTACTTTTAAAGTTTTATTAACAAATTGAGACAACATATCTTTTTTAAATTCCAAATTATCGATGTGTATGAATAGACATGACTAAACCAAAAGTGGCCATTAAAGTAATAATAGCGGTACCGCCATAACTCATAAAAGGCAAAGGAACACCCACTACAGGTAAAATACCACTGACCATTCCTGCGTTTACAAATACATAAACAAAAAAAGACAAACCAAAGGCGCCAGCAACCAAGCGGCCATAATTATGAAAGCTTTGTAAACCAATTTGGAATGTTCTAAAAATAATAGCTGAATAAAGAATAACTAATATAAGTACGCCAATCAGGCCAAATTCTTCGGAATAAGCCGCAATAATAAAGTCAGTATGACCTTCTGGTAAAAAGTGTAAATGTGACTGTGTCCCTTCAAGAAAACCTTTACCTGAGAAACCACCAGAACCAATAGCTGTTTTAGATTGAATAATGTTCCAGCCTGTTCCTAATGCATCTGCTTCTGGGTCAAGTAGCGTTAGAACCCGTTGACGTTGATAGTCGTGTAAAAGGAATTCCCATGCAATTGGAATAACAATAGCAGCACAGGCTGCTGCTGCGCCGATCATACGCCAAGATAGACCACTTAAAAATAGTACGAAAATACCACTCGCTAATACGAGTAGGGATGTTCCTAAATCAGGTTGTTCCGCAATGAGTAAAAAAGGAACACCAATTAACATTAATGATAAAACAACTTGAGAAAAGCTGGGAGGAAGTGGTTTGCGTGCTAAAAACCATGAAATCATCATTGGCATACCAATTTTCATGAACTCACTGGGTTGCACACTTCCGAAACCCGGAATATCAATCCAGCGTTTAGCCCCCATACGAACTTCACCAAAGACCATAACCCCAATTAAGGAAAATAGTGCAAATAAATAAAAGTAGGGTGAAAAAGCTTGATAAACCTTAGGGGGAATTTGAGCCAGACCAATCATGACTAAAAAGCCAATACCAAAGCTCATGGCCTGTTTACTGACTAAGCCTACATCTTGTGCAGATGCACTATATAGTACCGTTAAACCTAACAGAGCATTTAGGAATAAAAATAGGCATAACCAAGGGTCAATATGAAGTTGCTGCCAGCGTGATGGTTGCATGGCAGTACTAAGACCATCTCGAGGAGCTTGGCGTAAAAATTTATATTGTGGACTAGGAGACATGCGGCTTTAACTAGGTCAATCAGTGCTTGGCGCATGCTAACATAAACCTGATTTATGGCAATGTATATCAATATTTTGCAATAAAAAAACCTGGCTCTCGCCAGGTTTCCGATAGTCTATTTTCTGTTAGTTAAAGAATAGACCATCATGATATTCAGCCATCGCTTTTAGTTCAGTGCGATTTAAACTTGGAATGAGTTTATCAATCGCGATATGAACCGCTTTAGTCACAGCAGCAGCACCAATATCGGCTGCTTTACGCTTAATCATGCCTAAATCTAATGTCTTGTTAAAATCAGACATAAAGTGTCTAACCATAGCATCGCCAAACTGTTTATAGAGTTCAGCTAATGCTGCTTTATTAATGTCATTACCTGCTTGAAGCTCAGCAAAATTATGCTTCAAATTAGTCACTAAGCCCGCATCTAAAGCTACGCCAACTTTATATTGACCTTGTGGATCTTTAAATAAGCTTTTCTCTGAAAACTCAACTGACTGTTTAACAACGTCATTTTGTGCTTTACTGAGTAATTGCTTTAAAAGTACGGCAACTGTAGATTTGACATAACCAGCAAGTTTTTCGGCAGTATCTCTTTTTTCACTCGCTGGGAAATGTTGTACTAACTGAATCAGTACATTATCAATAATTTCTTCATTGAGTTGTAAAGCAATTTTGTCTCGAAGTGGATATAGCGGTTCACTAGAATTTTTATTCGCAATTCCAGTCTGCATATCGTTCAATAAGCCTTCAGAAGGGGTAAAACCAAAAAACGGCATGATGTATCCTCAAATTATTCGTTTTATTGTCGTGCCAATCGAATCGGTTTTGGCATCCATGATAGATCCGATACTCGGCAAGGATTGATATCAAGTCCACCGCGGCGAGTATAAGTTGCATAAACCATCAGCTTTTCAGGCTGCAAATTTTGCCAAACATCTGCAAAGATTTGCTCAACACACTGTTCGTGGAAACCGTTATGCTGACGGTACGAGATAATATAAGCTAAAAGACTACGATAACAAGGTTTTTTACCCTTAAAACGGATAAAAACTGTACCCCAATCCGGTTGTCCCGTGACTGGGCAGTTACTTCTCAAAAGATGAGAATACAGCTCAATTTCAACTTCTTCACCAGACTCATCCAATTTTAAAAGCGATGCATCGGGATGTTGTTCTAAACGTTCAGGTGTTAGATCATCAATACAAATGCCTTGTGGCTTGGAAATATCGAGATCATCTACTTGAAATAGCGTTAGCTCAACTTTTGCACCTGCTGCAGCAGATAAATCTTTTTCAACTGTTTCAATGAATAACGCTTTAGAGTCAAACTGAGTGAAATTAAGACTATTGAAGTAAAGTTTTAATGACTTTGATTCAATCAAATTTGGTGAAGAAGCTGGCAATGTAATTCTGCCAATAGCAACCTGCGGAATACCGTGCGAGTTTAACCAAGATATTTCAAAAACATGCCACCAATCTTTACCTTGGGTAATGCCTTCAATATGTGAATAGTTTTCACGAGATTGAGCACGAGCGATTGGAAATAACACATCGGGTTGATAGCTAGTTGGATACTGGGTTTCTTTACCCAATAAAGACTGTTCGACACTCATTCACGCATTCCTGAACCACGAGCAAGTAAATAGTAAGCAACTCCGTAAAGTACAACACAACATAATGTCACAACGATTAAAGAGAACGTAACGTTCACGTCACTATGACCTAAAATGCCGAAACGGAAAGCATTAACCATATACACAATAGGATTAATTAAAGAAAGTTTTTGCCAAAAAGGACCAAGTGCACTAATGGCATAAAACACACCACCTAAGTAGGTGAGAGGAGTAAGTACAAATGTTGGAATAATAGAAATATCATCAAATGATTTCGCATAGACTGCATTAATGAAGCCACCTAAGGAAAATAAAACAGATGTAATTAATACTGTATATATAGTTACGAACCAGTTATGTATAAAAAGGTCAGTAAAGAACATACTCATCGCAGTAACAATGGCACCCACTAATACACCACGACAGATACCACCAATGACATAGCCCCATAAAATAATATGTAATGGCACAGGGCTCATAATAAGTTCTTCAATACTTTTTTGGAATTTCACACTAAAGAAACTGGAAGAGACGTTTGCATAACTGTTGGTAATAACAGCCATCATGATTAGGCCGGGCACAATAAACTGCATGTAGCTTACACCGCCCATTTGCCCAATACGTGAGCCAACCAAATTACCAAAAATGACAAAATACAAGCTCATGGTAATTGCAGGTGGTAATAAGGTTTGGGGCCAAATGCGAAGAAATCGGCGTACTTCTTTACGAACTAAAGTCCAGAGGGCAATTTGCAGTTGGTTAAAGTTCATTTTGCCTCTCCTTCAAGATTTTTCTCAACCATTTTGACAAATAACTCTTCAAGGCGATTTGATTTGTTACGCATACTACGGACACGAATACCTTGTGACTCTAAAAGTTGGAATAAGTCATTTAATGTATGAGCCTTATCCATTGTTACTTCTAAAGTGCTGCTATCAATTAAGTTGAATTTCACACCAATAATATTTAACTGGAGTGGGGCAATTGGTTCTGCTAAATCAAAAATAAAAGATTCTTCACTCAACTGGTTTAAGAAACTTTTCATGCTGGTGTCTTCTTTAATAACGCCACGGTCAATGATGGCAATTTGGCGACAGAGCATTTCCGCTTCTTCTAAATAGTGTGTCGTTAAAATAATAGAAGTGCCACTTTCGTTCATTTCGGTTAGAAAATCCCACATAGAACGGCGTAATTCAATATCTACACCCGCAGTAGGTTCATCTAAAATAAGAAGTTTAGGCTCATGCATCATGGCGCGGGCAATCATTAGACGGCGCTTCATACCACCAGACAGCATACGTGCTTGTATATTGCGTTTTTCCCACAAGCCAAGTTTTTCTAAATAATGTTCGGCACGTTTTTCGGCAATCTTTTTGTGAATGCCGTAATAGCCAGCTTGAGTGACTAAAATATCGAATGCTTTTTCGAACTGGCCAAAATTAAATTCTTGAGGAACGACGCCAAGCTGTTGTTTTGCCAAGGACGGGTGTGTATCGAGATTATGCCCAAAAATCTCAACTGTTCCTGAGGTCTTTTTTGTGAGGGAGCTGATAATACCAATGGTTGTTGATTTGCCGGCACCATTTGGGCCTAACAACGCATAAAATTCACCTTCAGGCACAGTGAGGTGAATACCTTTTAACGCCTGAAAACCATTACGATATGTTTTGGACAAATCTTTTAATACCAAAGCATCAGTCATGAAATTCTCACATTATGAAAGAGGGGTATATTTTGAGCGATAATGATCAATAAACCAAGTAAAATAGTCGGAATTTTATGAAATTGGGGTAAATGTATGAGACAACTGAGTAGTTGATAGTCACTCTATGTTTGAGATTGCTTTTAAGATATTGATTTATAAAATTAAAATATTTTTTCAAACCTATACATGCCATAAAACTTAAAATGCCTAGAATTTCTACGGGTTTTGATCAAATCAGAAATTAAGTTTGAAATTGAGGTTCCTAAAATAAGGAATTCAGAACAACTTCGGAAATTTTCTGCTGACAGGACATTATACTTTTAATTGGTAAAAAAGGACATTACTTAGAGGTTTGATTAGACTCAGATAATTTGAATCAGTGAGTGTCTTCAGTCTGTTGATAAAGTTCTTAAATAATCAATTTTAATTTCATATAGATTTGTTTTATGTTAAATTTTTAAACAAAATGTTTATTGTTAATACCTTTGTATTAAAACATAATGTTTTGTTGGTAAGAGTGCTTAACGACAGCATTGTTTTTGAATTAGTCATAATGGACATCTTGTAATGGAATAGTCGGATACTCTTGAACATGGCGACTTGGAGGGACAATATCAGTTACAGCTACAATAGCTTCAACTTCATCCATGTCAAAGGTAGTTCTTTTTTCACCATTAACAGCAAGTAGATGTAAAACATCATTTACAATCCCAATAAACTCTTTAACAGTTCTTCGGCCATCTTTTAATTGGACCTCCACAAATTCTGTTGCGGTAGGTGTTGCATCTGGATCACATACGATATACCAACCATTACGAATTGCTGGGTACATTGAATCGCCTGTACCTTTAACAGCATAAGCATGAATACCTGCGGTTAAAGAGGGGACATAACCATCGCCACTATTGCCGCCATATCCCATCTCAGTATAATAACCGTCATAGCCCATCTTTGAATAAGATTTCACAGGAATCCAGCCTCCTGATTTTGAATATGTTTTTAAATTTTTCTCATTATAAATTTTTTCAATTTTAGACTGACCTTCACCTGTAAGTATCCATGCATAGTCTAATTTCAATTTTTGAGCGACCTGCAGCCCACCTTGTTTTGAAATACCACGCTTGTCCCAATTATAAACTTTTTGTGAATCTACATCGAGTAATGAGGCTAATGAATTGGCATTTAACCCTGTTTCATCATAAATGCGCTGCATAGTTGGGTGTAGCTTTTTATCACTCATAACAAAACAACCATAAAACAATTAGTAGAATTTTCTCAAATTAAAAACATCTTGTGTGAAACAAAATGATTGACTATATAAAACAAAATGTTTTAAAATTTGTCAATCATTTTGTTTTGGAGCTTTTTATGGCGCCATTTCTATAAGCTTAAAATTCATTATTAAAAAAGTAGTGCTACTGAATTCATATGTAAGTTGAAAATATTGCTTTCATCTTACTGATAGCTGGATTATTAGCTTTTTTTCATCAAAACAAAATTTAATGAGCTTCTAATAGGTGTAATTAGGGAGGGTATTAATTTTAATAATATAAGATCTGATTATTAGATATAAAACTTCTAAGGCTATTTAAGAGAGCTGTTTTAAATAAAAAATTATTTTTAATAGATAACTGAGGGAATCAAATTAATCT
>NZ_JBIUCP010000129.1:0-297 GCF_044538765.1 Acinetobacter sp. ABJ-A23_2 | reverse complement strand
CATCAACTGTGATTGAACCATCTACTCGGTCTAAACCACCTTGGTCTGGTGTATCCGGATTATTGTCATGATCCGTCTTCACAAGACTATCTTCAGCATTCACTGGTGTACCATTACGGTCAACCGCATCTGCCTTCACTGTTAACTCACCATCAGCAAAGCCTGCTGGCACTTCTGCTGTATAGCTACCATCAGGATTAACAGTAGCAGTGACTTGTTGCTCAAGTGGGTTACCCGCCTGATCATGACCTGTGATGGTTAAGGTGACTTGACTACCCGGTGCAACATCAGTCGTTC
>NZ_JBIUCP010000128.1:0-309 GCF_044538765.1 Acinetobacter sp. ABJ-A23_2 | reverse complement strand
CTGCCTTCACTGTTAACTCACCATCAGCAAAGTCTGCCGGCACTTCTGCTGTATAGCTACCATCTGGCTGAACCGTTGCAGTCACTTGTTGTTCAAGTGGATTACCCGCTTGATCATGACCTGTAATAGTCAAAGTCACGTTACTACCCGGTGCAACATCAGTCGTTCCACCTGTAATATGGCCCTGAGTATCCACATCAACTGTAATTGAACCATCTACTCGGTCTAAACCACCTTGGTCTGCCAGACTGTCTTCTGCATTCACCGGTGTGCCATTACGGTCAACCGCGTCTGCCTTCACTGTTAACT
>NZ_JBIUCP010000127.1:0-312 GCF_044538765.1 Acinetobacter sp. ABJ-A23_2 | reverse complement strand
GTGAAGCAGGTCCTTACGGTGAAGAATCAGTTCTTGCTCTTGTAGCAGCTCTTGACTCTTACATCCCAGAACCAGAACGTGCTATCGACAAAGCATTCTTAATGCCAATCGAAGACGTATTCTCAATTTCTGGTCGTGGTACAGTAGTAACAGGCCGTGTAGAATCTGGTATCGTTAAAGTTGGTGAAGAAGTAGAGATCGTTGGTATTAAAGATACAGTTAAAACAACTGTAACTGGCGTAGAAATGTTCCGTAAACTTCTTGACGAAGGCCGTGCAGGCGAGAACTGTGGTGTATTACTTCGTGGTACTA
>NZ_JBIUCP010000126.1:0-318 GCF_044538765.1 Acinetobacter sp. ABJ-A23_2 | reverse complement strand
CCGCAGCGATTCCTGTGACAGCAGATGGCCCAATCACCATCCATGCCCAAGCAGTGGATTCACAAGGCCATATCAGCAGCCCGGCAGATGTCATCGTGACTGTCGATACGGCAGCACCAAATGCACCAGTGATTGATCCAATCAATGCGACTAATCCAATCACAGGTACAGCAGAAGCGGGATCAACCGTGACTGTGAGCTTCCCTGATGGCACAACAGCAACAGTCGTTGCAGGCCCTGATGGTAAGTGGACAGCGCCAAACCCAGGTGACTTGCTTGATGGTCAAATAGTGACTGCGACAGCGACTGACCCAGCAG
>NZ_JBIUCP010000125.1:0-340 GCF_044538765.1 Acinetobacter sp. ABJ-A23_2 | reverse complement strand
GACGTTACACCGGGTAGTCAAGTCACCTTAACCATCACAGGTCATGATCAAGCGGGTAACCCACTTGAGCAACAAGTGACTGCAACGGTTCAGCCAGATGGTAGCTATACAGCAGAAGTGCCGGCAGGCTTTGCTGATGGTGAGTTAACAGTGAAGGCAGACGCGGTTGACCGTAATGGTACACCGGTGAATGCAGAAGATAGTCTGGCAGGTCAAGGTGGTTTAGACCGAGTAGATGGTTCAATCACAGTTGATGTGGATACTCAGGGTCATATTACAGGTGGCACCACAGACGTTGCACCGGGTAGTCAAGTCACCTTAACTATTACAGGTCATGATC
>NZ_JBIUCP010000124.1:0-372 GCF_044538765.1 Acinetobacter sp. ABJ-A23_2 | reverse complement strand
TCCTGATACGACAGCCCCATCAAGTTTAACTGTAGCAATTGATACTACGGGTAAAGTCATTACGGGTACAACCGAAGCGAATGCTAGCGTTACAGTAAAAGACATAGCAGGAAAAGTGGTTGGTAGCGCTGTAGCAGATGCCACAGGTAAATACTTGATTACTTTAGATCAAGCTTATTTAAATGGTGAAAGCTTAAGTGCAACCGCATCGGACAAAGTAGGTAACACTACAGAACCTACAATAATTATTGCTCCTGATACGACAGCCCCATCAAGTTTAACTGTAGCAATTGATACTACGGGTAAAGTCATTACGGGTACAACCGAAGCGAATGCTAGCGTTACAGTAAAAGACATAGCAGGAAAAGTGGT
>NZ_JBIUCP010000123.1:0-385 GCF_044538765.1 Acinetobacter sp. ABJ-A23_2 | reverse complement strand
ACGACAGTGCCCACCACTGCATCTGGACCCAACGCAACACGGGCATCAAAGCTGCCGTCTGCGCCAAGTTCTGCTGCATTGATGATGCCATCAATGTTTAAGTCATCAGGTACTGTAATCGCACCAAGTAGGTTCGCTGCTGCAGTATCTACAGTCACCACCGCACTGGTTGTACTCACATTACCTGCTGGGTCTGTTGCTGTCACAGTCACAGTATGTGGACCATCTGCCAATACTGGAAGTGTATTGTCTGCAAGTGTCCAGGTACCGTTGCCATTATTGACCGCTGGATACTCCACACCATTTACAGTCACCACAACAGTCGCTGTTGGATCGTTCACTGTACCGGTTAATGCAGGTGTACTGTCATTGGTGGTTACATCAC
>NZ_JBIUCP010000122.1:0-414 GCF_044538765.1 Acinetobacter sp. ABJ-A23_2 | reverse complement strand
GTCAAATAGTGACTGCGACAGCGACTGACCCAGCAGGTAACCCATCATTACCAGGTACAGGCACTGTAGATGCATTGGCACCGACCGTTGCCTTGAGTGACGTGTTAACCAACGACAGCACACCTGCGTTAACCGGTACAGTGAATGATCCGACTGCGACTGTGGTGGTGACTGTAGATGGGGTGGACTATCCAGCAGTCAATAACGGCAACGGTACCTGGACACTTGCAGACAATACGCTTCCAGTGTTGACCGATGGTCCACACACCGTAACTGTGACAGCGACCGACCCTGCAGGTAATGTGGGGATAACAGGTGCAGTGGTGACTATCGATACCACAGCACCGACAGTTGCGTTAAGTGATGTAACCACCAATGACAGTACACCTGCATTAACCGGTACAGTGAACGATC
>NZ_JBIUCP010000121.1:0-504 GCF_044538765.1 Acinetobacter sp. ABJ-A23_2 | reverse complement strand
TTGGTGCGATTACAGTACCTGATGACTTAAACATTGATGGCATCATCAATGCAGCAGAACTTGGCGCAGACGGCAGCTTTGATGCCCGTGTTGCGTTGGGTCCAGATGCAGTGGTGGGCACTGTCGTGAACGTTAACGGCACTGACTACACTGTCAGTGCAACTGACTTGACGAATGGCTATATCACCGCAGCGATTCCTGTGACAGCAGATGGCCCAATCACCATCCATGCCCAAGCAGTGGATTCACAAGGTCATATCAGCAGCCCGGCAGATGTCATCGTGACTGTCGATACGGCAGCACCAAATGCACCAGTGATTGATCCAATCAATGCGACTAATCCAATCACAGGTACAGCAGAACCAGGTTCAACAGTAACTGTGAGCTTCCCTGATGGCACAACAGCAACAGTCGTTGCAGGCCCTGATGGTAAGTGGACAGCGCCAAACCCAGGTGACTTGCTTGATGGTCAAATAGTGACTGCGACAGCGACTGACCCAGCAG
>NZ_JBIUCP010000120.1:0-524 GCF_044538765.1 Acinetobacter sp. ABJ-A23_2 | reverse complement strand
GGGGTGTTAAGTAACCAGCAAGGCAAGCTTCAGTCTAGTCAGGACCTGACATTAAAGGCACAAGGGATTGATAACCAGTCAGGCCTGATTGCAACGCAAGCCAAACTGGATATGCAGCAACAGTGGCTGAATAACAGCAAGGGCCAGATTCTTTCGGGTAGCGCCTTAACGTTTGTTGGACAGGACCTTATCAACCAGGGCGGTTTATTACAAAGTGGAGCAGACCTGAACTTTAAGCTCAGTGGCCTGTTTGATAATAGCCAGTCAGGGCAACTGTACAGTGGCGGGAACACAGAGATACAGGCGGGTTCGGTTAAAAATAGTGAGCAGGGCAAGATCAATGCACAGGGTGTATTGAACATTGATGCTGTACAAGGCATTAATAATACCCAAGGCGTGATGGCTTCAACCCAGCAGATGTCATTGAAGAGTCAGGGCTTACAAAATGATGGCGGTCAGATCGGTACGGAACAAGGTGATTTACTGATTCAGACGGGTGATTTATCGCTGAATAATGGTTCAGG